>NZ_JALJRM010000035.1:0-50015 GCF_024519685.1 Paenibacillus sp. Pae15
CGTTTTCTTTCCGGATCGAATCGGGCAGCACTTGCCGTAAGGGGCCAATCTCCCCTAGGGCAGATTCCTTTATACATGAGTTTACACAAAATTATTGACAGACCCGATTTCGCCGCGTCCAAAGACTCGATGCCTGACGGAATTCCCTATCTTCAGTTCTGCTATATTCTTAATCGTATTAGATTTATGCGGGGTAATGGTTGCCCCTTTCTTCTCCCTTCCCCCTTGCTGTGCCCCTTTCTCTTTCGGTATCTGTTTAGGCGGATTCATGATGTTTCGGACATTCGCTACAAATGAGGACTCTTCGACTTTTTCCCCGTCCCGTTCCCTATACGCGATGAGCTCCAGGTGCTTTTTCGCTCGTGTTATTCCGACATAGAATAGGCGGGTTGCTTCTTCCATCAGTTCGGTACTCCCCCGATCGTCTGATGACGGGATGATTCCATCAATCAGGTCAATCATATATACCCGTTCAAACTCCAAACCCTTAGAGCTGTGAAAGGAAGAGAAGGTTACCGCGTTTTGACCCTTTCTGGATTTAGAGGTCTTCAGTACCGATTCCAGATGCTTGAGCCGATTCGCAAATTGTTCCATCGTCTCCAGTGTATCTGCGATCTCCTCTAAGGTGTTGAGGATGCCAATCAAATATTCCTTTCGGAACCCAAGACGCTCGCATATCTTCTCAATAGCCTTCTCGTAGCCTAATCGATCTCGAATGACACGGATTGCGTGACGCGGCGGCATCCCTCTCATTTGTTGGAATGTCTCTTTGCTTGCCTTCAATTGTTTTACTTGATAATCCTGCAATTGCACGTAATTCAGCAAGTTATCAAATACCGATTCGTTGTTGTCGATTTCTTTGACTGCTGCCATCTGCTGTTTACTTATATACCCGTTAAACTTCAAATGGATTTTCTCCAATATGTCAGGACGCTTATCCGTAAAGGTCATTCGCATAAAGTTCAAAACATCCTCAACCACCCAATGCGAAGAGAAACGGTTGTCGGCATCTTTCATATAGAAAGGGATCCCAGCTCGATCAAACTCATTTATTAATGAGATCGAAGAGGAATTGTTACGATACAAAATTGCCACTTCTGATAGATTCTCAACCTTCTGAATTTCCTGCACCAAGTATTTCGCCTGGTACTTATAATCAGCAAAGCTTTTGATCTTAATCGGTTTGTTTGGCGGATTCTTTGTAAACATGTTTTTGTCGTACCGGCTTTTATTCCGCTTGATGAATTGATTGGCGACATCGACAATATCTTTGGATGACCGATAATTCTGCTCCATAAACAGGGTTGTAGCATTAGGGTATACCTGTTTAAAGTTGAGAAGGTAGGACGGCTCTGCCCCACGCCAGCTATAGATCGCCTGATCCTCGTCCCCAACTACACAGAGGTTGCCATGCTTCCGAACCAGCTTCTCGATTATGGCATGTTGAACCATGGAGGTATCCTGACTTTCGTCCTTAAGGACGTAATCAAATCGATCCTGATACTTCCGAAGCAGTTCTCCGTCCCTCTCCAAAACCTGCTCCGCTATCGTCAGCATATCATCAAAATCGACCAGCAACTTGCTATGTCCGGACCGCTTGAACTCCTCATATTCCCGCAGAATTCTTTCAGCTTCCGGCACATCCACTTTAACCGTTGACCAATGTTCAGCAGGAATCATTTTGTTTTTGATAAAGCTGATGTACGTCATCAGCTCGTCCATCTGATCGTCGGTTATGTTTTCGCCGACAATCGCTTTGAACAGGTTCCGTAAAATGATCTTCTTATGTATCGGCAGATCGTTCGATTCGAGTTTATTCTGCTCCTCCAAATCAAGGTCGCCTTCGATAATTTGATAATACGTCCTCGTTCGGCGAAAATGTTCCTTGACCACTTCGAAAGCAAAGCTATGGATTGTCGAGAAATCAACCGGCGGAAGATGTGGGAAGAAACGTTTGAATCGTTCCTTCATGTCATTTGCCGAAGCTCGGCTAAATGTAACCGCTTTGATCCTTGCCGGGTCTACGCCCTTCTCCTCGATAAGATAGCCAATCCGCATGATGATCGTCGTTGTCTTCCCCGATCCTGGTGATGCCAGTAAGAGCAATGGTCCTTCGGTCTGGATAACCGCCTTCTTTTGCACATCGTTTAAGGTAACGCCAATTTCGTTTTTCTTGCGTGTAAAGAAATCTTCCTTTATCTTCATACCTGTTTACCTTCCAAAGTTCGAATCTTATGGTTCCATTATATCATCGTTTGAAAATGGAAAAAGAGGAGCTTCCTCCTCCCCTCATCCCCTTCTTTTCACTGCTTTTACACCTGCTCCAATCCAAACCTGATCTTTATCGCCTCTACCGCCAATAGCTTATTCCTCTCATCCAGACCAGCAAATAAATCAACAACCGTTCCACAGGGATAATTATTGTACAGATTGTATGCAAGCTCCAGCAATGAGCGAGTGCCGTTGGTTAAATCAACCTCGCTAAAGCTCTCGGGTCGAATAAGGCGATCATTGAAGTCATAAAAAAGGTTTACCTTCTCTCCAAGCTCCCGACATCCTGCAAGCACATAAAACAATGCTTTTCGCTCAATATCCTTCGGATGAGTGCCATCCTGCCTTATAAACTGCTCGTATCTCTCCTGGTGCTCTGGAAACAAAAACAACATAGAAGTCCCCTCCTGCTTATTTGAACTCCTATGTTATATGTGTGTGAGCAGGAAGAAATAAAATGTGGTTTTCGGGTTTGGAATTGCCGTGGATAAGGCGAATCAGCACTTATTGAGGACGATATGGCATCATCCGTCTCATTGACTAACCCTTAAATTGTTTAAATCTTCATTCATGTTGTTATACGAAATATTTGTAAACACCATTCGTTGTAAAACGCAGATAGTTCAGTAAGTTTTCCTTTTGCCCATGTCGCTTGTTCCTTTGGACTCAGCCATGAGGTTTCTTCCAGCTCGTATTCAGTCTCATGAATAAAACCCAAATAATATTGACATTGAGGATGTTCTTTTCGCTTCAAGTATGTCTTTACTTTATTAATATCTTCACGAAACGGATTTATTGGCACAGTTCCACTTTTATGCTTCAATTCGATTACTGCCACAATATCGGTGATCTGTTCCCTTAGATGGACCTTTTCACTATCGTCTATTCTGACAACAGAAATATCAATCCGTTCTCCATACCCTGTATGCAATTCGGTATAGATTCTCAGGTTATTCTCTCTTAAAAATGCATCGGTGAGTTTGTTTCTTAGGTGGAAATAAAATGCATTCTTTAAACTGTCTTCGAGCAATATGAAATTTGATGAATAATCAGACTTAATATTGTAGAGCCACGCTTCTTTTATTGCTCTATCTACTGTGATGTGCATGTTTCGCCGTCTCTTCCACTTCATATACTATATCGTTCAAGGAGCTGTTCCTTGTCCTTCTCAAGCTGTTTCCAGTCAAAAATGTCGACGGCTTCCGGCATTACATCAATCTCCTGATCGCTTAAATGCCCAAACAATTTATGAAAAGTCCCGCCGAATTTTTTCTCGAATTCGCCAATCTGCTTGTATATCCTTTCGAGTTTTTGCTCAGGTGTCAGGCTTCTCTCCTGCTTCATTTGATAAATCCATTGAAATTTGAAGGCATTTGAAGGGTTCTTCCATGCTTCTATAATAAATTTTGGGATCTTTTGGCTCCCCTTGGCTCCCACCGTTTCTAAACCACGCTCCATGTACTTGTAGATCATCTGCCGAGTTACTCCAAGTGCTTCCGCCGCGTCAGTGATCGAAAGTAAGTTATCTGGCTTGTAATCGTAAACCAAGAAACCTCCGGCTGTCACTTCATAAAACCACGAATCGAAACTCAACTTCAGTTCGGCAAAGTCCATCTGGTCTTGAAATATGTGTTCCGAAAAAAGCAACATGCTCTTCAAAGATGACAAAAATTTTTCTGTAAAGTTAAAGTCAGGCTCTTTTCGAATCTGTACACGAATCGGCTTAACCGATTGTATAATTTCGGGATAAGTTTCCGCCATATTGAAAGCGACATTTTGAAGAATGAAAATCGTTTCTTTTTCGAGCAAATGAGCATTAAGCTCTTCGAAAGCTTTGTGGATCTGGCTATCTGTTAGCGAAAGCAATTCTGCATTCAGCCTCATTTTTACCACTCTTTCATTTCAGACCGTTTTACACTTTTGAAATATTGTATACTTTACATTATAAAGATATTGTGCAATCTCGGAAAGCATGTTTTCATTTTTGACCAACAAAAAACGCCCATTGTGGCGGTTGATCCTTAACTATCGTTCTCCGTTAGCTGAATCATGTTTCTTAAACAGAATGCAACGGTTGATAATGGCGAGCCCCAAAAACCCAATCTCCTTCGATTTGTTCCGTAAGCTCAGTCACCGTGGGGGTTTGTGGTTGTTAACATCGTTAATAAAAAATATGGATTCCATATTTGCAAATGTATTAAAATGGTATATAGTGAGAGTAACCCGAAGCGAAATAAGGTGAAAATGTGGCTGAAAAAAATAGGCAGCACTACGTTCCGAAGTTTTATTTAAGAAACTTCTCCGATAATCTAAATGCAATCGATACCTTTAATCTTACCAACGCAAAATACATTCAAAACGCATCCATAAAGGATATGTGCCAACGACATAATTTTTATGGAGCTGATAACAGAATTGAGAATTTCCTAAATGAAGTAATCGAAACGAAGGCATGCTTGCTTATTCGACAAGTTCTTGAAACGAATGAATTTCCTCAAACAATGCAGGATTACGTGCACCTATTTATGTTTTTATTGGTCAGTGAAGCAAGAAACTTGAAAGTTGCAGAATCAGCCAATCATACGGTGGATATGCTGGCAAAAGCAATACTGGAACAACATCCTGATTTTCAGGATTTCGACTTGGACAAATTTACAATCAAGTTGAATGAACCAGCCACCTACAACATTCAAACAGCCATAGAAGGTACACCACTTGTCCTGGACTTAAAGCCACTTTTGATTGTCGAACAAACAGGAGGGGCAAGGAGATTCATTACGTCAGATAATCCTTTAATTCGGTACAATTCATTTTACTTGAGTAAGAATTATCCTGGAGGATTTGGCTATATAAACAGAGGAGCACAATTCTTTTTTCCGATCTCGCCACATAAGTGCATCCTGCTCTATGACGAGAAGGCATATGATATCCCCGACCAACAAGATCACATCTTGATTCTAAAGAAAGCAAAAGATGTGGACCAACTAAATGAAATGTTTTATTTAAACGCTCATAATAACGTGTTCTTTAACCAAAAAACAAAAAAGGAATATATCGAAGGATTACATCACAAGAGTAGACGAGAACCCAAGATCGGCGATTTAGAAAGAGAAACTATAGCCTTCAAGGCTGAGGACCCACAGGGTGGCAAGCTTTTACACTTTAGCCATAATCGGGTGCGGAAGAAGTTTCATTTTTCATGGATGAAAATCTCCAAATTCGCGGAAAGTTTAATAATCCCTGCTCATATGGGCGGAATTAATCGAACAGAATCACTATTTATTAGAGAATTTTTAGAAAAAAGAGATTTAGAATTTGCACAGGAACGCCCCCATTTAGTAAAAAATTCTTTAGATCTTAAAATTTCTCAAAAATTATAGGAAGCTGCCGTCAAAGACTACTGCGTTATACTCCCTAATAGCTCAATAGGCCGCCAAATTAATCCACGGCGGCCTCATGGTGCATGTTATTGAACAAGCGTACTCCGTTAGCGGAGCAAAAATTTAACTTTATAGCTTAATGCTCTCATCCATATGCGGTTATTTATAAATAATCTTGCTAAGCTCAAAGGAAAACTCTTGAGATATTGTGTAGCCTTGACTACTATTGGATGATTCAACAAGCAACCCTTTTGTTCCAAATTCTTTGTCTATGTTTAAAACATACTTTTTTTGTGTTCCGTCTTTTAAATTTATCTGCATCAAAAAATACGCCCCATAATCAACTGTTCCCAGCATCTTCTCCGAACCCTCGTTTATTGCCTTGGCAAATAATTCGATATCTTTTTCATACTCAAAAGTCTTTACTGAAAATGGTGCTGTTCCTTTCTGTTTGCATAGCTCTGTGCATTCCAACTGAATAGACGCTACTTCTTTTTTATTGAGTATTTCCTTATCTTTTTCACTGTTAGTCATGCATCCAGTGAGTCCGCAAAGAAAAACCAAAAACGCCAAAATTATAACTGTTCTATTAAACACAGTTCTTCCCCCTTTCTAAAATGTTGAGACGATTGAATACCCTCAAATGTTTCCACAGACAATGAGATTAAACATAACTGCCCGTTACTCTAATAAAATCAACAACAGAGCTTATCAAAGCTTACCCTAAAAGAAATGAGGCGGCTTCATTACCCTGCCCGCCCCACTTCAATTTGTACAAATCGGTTCAGATCTGGAACGTAATAATACCCACCTTTCCGCAGTTCTTCCTTCATATCTTCGGAATCAATGAAGATGCCCGCCGCTAACGCCTCCAGTGATTCATATCGACCGGACTGTAACATGTCGTTCAGGTACTTGGCTCTGATTTGAATTGAGTATTGATAAAACTGATGACCGTACATGTTTCAAACACCTCCTTATCCACATTTGATTTGTTACTTTCATTTTAAGCGGATATCAAGTGGGGAACTATCGGTTTTGTGTTCGAGGTTGTTTGAGCTATGAGTTGAAGTGACGGCTGGATGGAGGGCGGGGGCACTCAAAATTTGAATAAAAAAGCCGAGCAAAATCAGGATCTGACACCTGAATTTCGCTCGGCTCGAAAGATGACTTTTTAGGCTTTGAGATGACTATTTAGGCTTTGTTGAAAGTTTGATTGCTTTTTACAATTTGCTCATATTCAGATCCACTTTTGATTCACTATTCCATTTTTTCATTGTTTTCCACGTACTTCCCTGCAAATCAATTGTGCATCAATCTTATGCTTGGTTTTAACGGATCCTCCAGCCTTTAACGCCCTGCGTTTCATTTCTAAATCCTTATGTTTATATTCCGCTTGCGAATGCTTCATAGTATTTTTGCCTTGTTCCATAATGGATACCCCTCTCTTGTACATTGAATGGGGATTCACTTAGTAACCCTTCTACCCTGACCAAAGACGCTAAGGAAAAACGGTATCCAAATTCATTAATCGACTCAGGGATTTGGTCATATTACTTATCAAGAATAGACCATGGTCTTCATTAGAAAATATCCTTTTACATAAATTGATTTAATTCTTCAAGTGGATTTTTTCCATCTAAATGCGGTCAACCGTAATCCGCTTCAACTTCAACACCGTTACTCCGCATTTGTTCTTTCACTAATGCTAACCCCTGTTTTAAGGATAACAGAAAAACCACGGGAAAACAGAATACCTGATTTCGCTCGGCTCGTCCTCTTTTTCCATACAAAACAACCTCCCGAGAATCTTTAGGCGGAATTTAGCTCGATCTTGTCGAACCTTTCCGCCCGATCCCATTTTCGAATAATCTACTCGAAGAGTTGTTCAATTTGGTTGCGTTCATTGTCTGAAAGCAACTTTTCAGCCATTGTTGTCATGAGCTTAATCACCAAATCTCTTTTCTCCTTTTCAACTAATTCATTCGCGATCTGCACTGAGTCCGTTGTTCTCTGGATACGTGAAATATCGGTTGCCATGAAAGGCAACAAAATAAGCCTGCACAAATCTTCGTCCGTCAAATCGCTCTTCTGTTTTGCTTTTCCGGCAAGTTCTTCTGCGATCTTATCACCATTCCATCTGCTTAACCACAGCCCCTCCGCTTTATACTTGATTGCTCCGATGTCCCAGCTAAGTTGGGCATCAAGAACCTCTTGACCAAAAACAATGATCGTTCGAATTTTTGTCTCGTACTTCTCGCCGATTTATAAATCGTACCACATCAAATCCAAAAACAATCGATCCAAATCTTCTGGGTTTGGAGATAATTGATACTCAATATGGAGCAATGTGTCATCCTCCAGCCAAAACAAATCCTCGATGATGTGTTTCTCTCCTCTGATAGTCAGAATCTCGGTTGGAATGTGCTCAACAATTCTCTTTGATTCAATGCCAAAGGCGATAAGAAAATAATTGCCGAAAGCCTGAACAACCGATCTAACCCATTTGTCGTGATTTGAATTGCTCATTTTGCATCCTCCCTAATATCGGTTCGTTTTGTTTCACCGTTTGTGTTCACTTGTTTTTGAGATATACTACGACCTAAAAACCTGGAAACAATATCATGGAAGTTCCCTCCTGTTTTTTTTACAAACTTTTGTGTTATATGCAGTAAAGCGAGCAGAAATAAAGATTTGGAGTGTATTAGCCTCCCGCCTCGTAAGCGAGATAGACAGCAGTTTTATTGTTGTTACATTCCTAACAAAATAAAAACACTCAGGCGTGATTACCTGAGTGTTTAATCTTTTTTGTGAAAATGGATTAGGTTATAATTGAGATTGACTTTTCTCCGTTTCAAGAGCGTCACGCCCTTCATATCAATTGATTGAGACAGATGATCTCTAATTATGCCTCAACTCAAACTGTATGTCAAGTCAATGACTTCTCCATACCACGATATTTAGCTTTGCCGCCTCTTTTACGGTTTTTCTGTCAGGAGAGGATACCCGGATTTCGCTCGGCTCGTAGGATACTTTTAGGCTTTAGTACGACCATTTAGGCTTTGGGATGACTGAAATTGCTTTCTACAGCATATGATTGGGGTTAGTATATGATTGGGGTCAGTATATTGGTCTGTTAACGAGAACTGCTTTAAAGTGTATATCAACAACACCAACAACATCTGACTGCAACAATTTCTTTTTGATTTCATTGATCCATTTATATATTTCTCTTCCATTCATCACTTCATCAGTTATATCAATTTTTAGTCGCCCAACATTTTCGGTAGGAAATTGCTCAAGTCGCACTGAAACTAAATATGAGTTCAATGGATCATAATAATATTTGAAAGGTTTCGCAATCCAATCCAAATCCTTATAGTGTAATGAAATACTTACTTCGAAAAATTCATTCCCCATTGAATCGTCCCCTATATTCATCTCGAAACGAAAACGACATATTCACTTTAAAGAACATATTCCTTATCCCTTGCCTCAATAAGGCATTTGTTAACTTGAGTTTGTTAACTTAAGATTGTCATCGATCTGTGGTTCAAATATTTATTCAGATATTCTTGCCAATAATCTTCGTCGCCCTCGATTTCATGAAGCCAAAAATACATCATGATAATTTCAAGATACTGTTTCTTTCCCTTGAGAAATGGCTTCGCTGATATTCGTGTGTAGAGCGAATTTATATTAAACAGATTGTTTTTCTGCCTGTAATCATACTTGTATTTCCGCCATCCGCCTTCAAATTTCCTTCTATGGCTCGCTGGCCAGCTATTTTCATTGTCATAAAAGCGATGTACCCAATCACCGCAAAATGCAAGGATATCTACTTTGTACTTATTCCAGGTCTTTACGATCCACTCGTCGATTTCTTCGGTGATGAGGATTGGATTCGCCCCATTGTTTGGCTGGCTCTGAATTTGATGATAGTCCTTAATAAACAAGTACAGCATCTCCGTCTGATCTTTCAAAAACGGATGTTTTTTAATGAGCTGTGCATAGCATTCATACGATAGACTTCTAAAATCACTGTCCGAACTATACAAATAGAAAAGCTCATCCCGTTTAATTACATTGACAATGGAACGATCCATTTTTTTATTATGAGTGTCATATATACCAAGCAGCCATTCCTGAAGATCTGAATCATAATGAGAAATGCTGTTCTTGTATTTTTCAAGTCGCTCATCATTCAAAATGGTCTTCTCATCCATCTTGGTAGTGTCTAAATATTGATTGAAATATTCAAATACATAATTTACGCATGTCTTCATGTTCTCCATCCGGTCGTTCAAGCTAAACTCATTCAAATGGTCTTCTTTTTTCCTTTTTGCTATATAAGCTTCAAGTGTTAACATGCATTCACCTACTGGATGACAATTTGCAAGGGATTCCCTTATCCCTTTCCCCTAAATCCCTATTATTTTGAAGAAAAATAAAAATTCCCGTCCTCCCCCACCATTTTCCCCCAATCACCGCAACTCCTTGCCCCACCAGGTACGAGAGGCATTTTCGAGTCAAAATCGAGTTAAAAAATTAAACGGCAATCGGAGCAAAATAACGGGTTAATAAAATGGGATTATCGGGTTCAATTGTGAACGAAACGAGATAAAAATTGGTGTCCGCAAAGCAGGGGAAAAGACAGAGAAATGACTGGGCGTGAAGGCTTAAAAATCGAGTTAGAGCGGGAGTCGAAACTTGAAAAAATGCTTTCCTCTTTCCGTCTCAAACCCTTGCCACGCTTGAGTTTTAGCTGAAATATGCTTGAGAAATTATTCGAGAATATCCCTGCTTTTTCCTGCATTATTTCCGCCGCGGCATAAGAAAAAGACTGGAGTTTGATCGAGAAAAGAATCGATCAAACTCCAGTCATTGGTGAGTTTGCGGACAGTTGTTTTTATTCCTGGATAGTTATTTGGTGGGAAACTCAGGAATTTCTTATTTGTTAAATCCCCGCTGCCGCATCGCTTCAAAGAGCACGACCGTTGCCGCCATGGCGGCGTTAAGCGACTCCGCGCGGCCCTGCATCGGAATGCGCACGTGGCGCTGTACAAGCTGCTGCACCTCTGCGGATACGCCCTGGCCTTCGTTTCCGATCACAAACCATGTGGGGCGACGGAAGTCATAGTCGTAGAAACTGACCGCATCCTCAAGCCGGGTGGCCGCCACCTGGATACCGCGGGAGGCTGCTTCCGGCAGCCATTGCGCCAAGTCTCCCTGTACAATAGGCAGATGGAACAGCGATCCCATGGTGGAGCGCACCGTCTTCGGGTTGTATAGATCGACCGTACCCTTGCCGAGCAGCACGCCGGAGGCGCCGACCGCATCGGCGCTGCGGATAATCGTGCCCAGGTTGCCGGGGTCCTGAATGCCGTCAATAACAACAACCAGTCCGTCCTGTTCGCTGGCCGAAATCAAATCCGCCGCCCGCCACGGCAGCTTCGGAACAACCGCGAAAACCGGCTGGGGTGTTTGGGTATCCGTGCATTTGGCCAAGACCGCCTCCGTCACCTGAACCAGCTCCACCCCTCGCTCTGCCGCCTCCTGCAGCAGATCGGCACAGGCTTCGGCCCGCTCATCCGAATAAGCCACTACCTCGGGAATCAGATCGGAGCGCAGCGCCTCCTGCACCAAATGAGTACCCTCAATCAGAAAGCGGCCCTGCTTTTCCCTTCCCTTGCGGCTTTGCAGTTCGGTCCACTGCTTGATCCTTGGATTTTGCACTGAGCTGATGATCGTCTCCGCTCCGCGATTCACTAACGGGTCCTTGATATCCACTACCTGTTCACCTATTCCTCAAAAGTCTTCTCAAATCGCTGCAAATCCGTATTACTTCCCACTACGATAAGAATATCATGGGCTTTAATCGTATCCTCGGCTTTCGGGGCAATATTGATTTTTTCTCCCGTTTTGATACCTATAACGTTGCAGCCGTACCGGGCCCGGATATCCAGCCGTCTCAGATTTTGTCCGATCATCTGCCGGCTGGCCTGAATCTCGGCAATGCTGTAATCCTCGGAAAGCTCGATGTAATCCAGAATATTGGCTGAAATCAAATGATGCGCGACCCGTTGGCCCATGTCCCTCTCGGGATAAATCACCTTGTCCGCTCCGATTTTCTTCAGCACTTTACCCTGCAGCTCGGTCTGCGCCTTCACAACGACCATAGGTACGCCGATTTCTTTCAAAATAATGGTTGTCAGAATACTCGACTGTATGTCTTGTCCGATAGCCACCACCACGACGTCGAAATTCCGCAAGCCGAGCGCGCGGACCGCCTCTTCATCCGTTGAATCCGCCTGTACGACGTGGGTAACGATATTGGAAACTTCCTGAACCCTCTGCTCACTCTGGTCAATGGCAAGTACTTCATACCCGAGACTCGATAAAGTTTTGGCAACGCTGGAGCCGAACCGCCCCATGCCGATCACGGCGAATTGCTTTTTCATTGCCATGAGGACGCATCTCCCTTCGCTTTGTTTTATTATATCAAAACGAAGCAGCCTCCATCAAAACTGCGGCGGCCCAAGCATGATTTGAAGTACGGGTGTACATATTAATAAATGGAAAAAGACGAAAAGCGAGGAACATCCGATGAACTTGAGTTTGAGACAAGCCATTATTCAGCGTGTGCATGGCAAAAATGACGATGACCTGAAGGGTGTCATTGAGGATTCGATTGACGGCGAGGAGCGTGTGCTGCCCGGGCTTGGCGTGCTGTTCGAAATGATCTGGAAAAACAGCAGCGCCGATGAACAAAACCAGATGGTCCATACGTTAAAAGAACATCTAAGCCATGCTTCTCCCACCGCATAAAGGAACACAAAAGCGTGCAGAATGACTTCACTCTGCACGCTTTGTCATGAGTTAGTCCAATATCCCGTGAACGGGACCGAGCGGCATCGGGACCGGCCGTTCACAACGGCTCTGCATGATATAATGCTTGCCTTCATCAGCCGCATCATGGAACCCGTGCATGGCTTCGAGCACATGATACGCGAGCTCGCCGCCGGCGCGGTTCGCACGGCCGTTGATCACGGCATATGCCATGTCCAGCACACCCAGACCGCGGCTGTTCTCCGTATAGCCGTGCATGAGCGGAATCTCGCTCCAGTCCTTATGATCGTGGCGTTTTATACGAATGGGGCCGCCGAAGGTGTTCGGATCGGGAACGCTGAGCGTACCCTGGCTTCCATAGATTTCAATCCGCGGAACCTGCGCTCCGCCGAACGCGTCGAACGAGGTGGTGATCGTTCCGATCACGCCGCTGTGAAAATCCATCACCCCGGCCACATGCGTCGGCGTCTCCACCTTTACCGTTTGGCCGAATTTGGGTTGGCTTGTGATCGTCCGCTCAGGATAGGAGATTCGCGTAGAGCCCGTCACTCTGCGGATCGGCCCCAGCATGGCGACCAGCGCCGTCAAGTAGTAGGGCCCCATATCAAACATCGGTCCGCCGCCCTTGGCATAGTAAAACTCCGGATCGGGATGCCAATGCTCATGGCCGCGGCCGATCATAAACGCCGAGGCCGCTACGGGCGTGCCGATCCATCCGTCATCAAGCAGCTTGATGCAGGTTTGAATGCCGCCTCCAAGGAAGGTATCCGGCGCACTGCCGATCAGCCTGCCCTTCTCCTTGGCTTTGGCCAGAATCGCTTGGCCCTCCTCCCGCGTAACGGCGAGCGGTTTCTCCACATACACATGCTTTCCGGCGTCCAGTGCCTGAAGGCACACTTCCGCATGCGCGGCGGGGATCGTCAAATTAATCACGATATCGATTTCCGCATCTGCCAGCAGCTCGGACACCGAACACGCCTTGGGTACGCCGTGTTCTTCAGCGCTTGCCCGGGCGCGCGCCACATTCAAATCCGCGCAGGCGGCTACCTCCAGGACGGGATACGCTTTGCAATTTTGAAAATAAATGCTGCTAATTTTACCGCAGCCGATCATGCCCACTTTCAGCTTTTGCATAGGAAATGTCCCTCCAGAGACGCGATGCTAGAATAAATTCTCCCCGGCCACGCCCGTTTGATAGGCGGCCAGCCCTTTGCCTTCAGCCGCCCAAAGAAGTCCCCTGCGCATCATTTCTTTCACAGGAGGCATCTCCACGATATCGGCTTGATGCCCAAGAGAGCAGTAGAATACCCGGCCTACCCCCCAGCGTTTCGTCCAAACCACAGGCATATCGACCGCTTTGTTCAGCGAATGAGGCCCCGGCACCACCGGAAAACGTGTCGTAGCCAGCACTTCCACCGCCGGATCGACGTGGAGGTAGTACTGCTCGCTCTTGACCGTAAAATCGTCGATCCCTTCGAGCAGCGGGCTCGAACTGTTTTTGATGTTGACCGTATATTCCACGCCGTCGCCGCCCGGATGAGAAACCCAGTTGCCTCCGGTCATAAACTGCCAGTGCACGCTCTTACGGAATGAATCGCACATGCCGCCATGGCATCCGGCGATCCCTACGCCGCTTTGAACCGCCGCCGAAACGTTCTTAACCAGCTCTTCGCCGATTTCGCCCATCGTCCATACGGGCACGATCAGGTCCAGCGCCATGAGCTTTTGCGCATCGGCGAAAGCTTCCAGCTTATCGGATACTTCAACCTCATAGCCGCTGTCCTCCAGGATGCCCCGAAAAATAGCCGCCACCTGCTCCGGCTGATGACCGGGCCATCCGCCCCATACGATCAACGCTTGTTTCATGGCCGTCACTCCTTCGTCATACTTCGTCTACTTGAACCCACCGGCGCTCTGCAATGGATAAATCGACCGCTTCGAGCACCTGCTGGCATTTGACGCCGTCATGAAAATTCGGAACCGGCTGGCGGTCCTCCGCAAGCGCCTGCATCAGCTCAACCGTTTCATGAATGAACGTGTGCTCGTAACCGATCGTATGGCCCGGCGGCCACCAGGCTTCGGAGTAGGCGTGGGAAGGATCGGTCGCCAGCACCCGCCGGAAGCCCTGAACATCCTCCGCGTCTTTGGTAAAATAGACCTGCAGCTCATTCATCCGTTCGAAATCAAACTTCACGCTGCCCTTGCTGCCGTTAATCTCAAACGCGTTGGTGCAGCGGTGCCCCGGGGCAAAGCGCGTTGCCTCGAAGCTTGCGAGCGCGCCGCCGGCGAAACGGGCAAGGAACAGCGTCGCGTCATCCACCGTTACCGGACCGCGGGGAGCATCCCTGCCGCCCTTGGCGCTGAGCCCGGTCATCGTGCTCGGCAGCGGACGTTCCCGGATGAAGGTCTCGCTCATGCCGATCACTTCCTTCATTTCACCGACAAGAAAATGCGCCAAATCAATCAAATGCGCACCCAAATCGCCGTGTGAGCCGGAACCGGCAACCTCCTTTTGCAGCCTCCATACGAGCGGGAAATCGGGATCTACGATCCAATCCTGCAAAAACCAGGCGCGGAAATGATAAATATGCCCGAGCCGCCCTTCCTGAATCAGCTTTTTGGCCAGCTGCACCGCCGGAGCGAATCGATAGTTGAAGCCGATCATATGCTTCACGCCCGCCGCCTCGACCGCCTGCAGCATTTCGCGGGAATCCTTGAGCGTCAGCGCCAGCGGCTTCTCGCAGAACACATGCTTGCCGCCGGCCGCGGCGGCAAGCGCAATGGCTTTGTGCGCATCGCTGGGTGCGTTGATATCGATCAGGTCGATATCGTCCCGCTTTACGAGCTCCCGCCAATCGGTCGTATAGCTTTCCCAGCCAAACTGCTCCGCCGCCTGCGCTACCCCGTCAGCGTCACGGCCGCAGATCGCCTTCATCACCGGTTTGGCCGTCTTCGGAAAAAACATCGGCAAATCACGATAGGCATGGCTGTGTGCCTTGCCCATAAATTTGTAACCGACCATCCCCACTCGAACCTGCTTCATTCTGAATTCCGCCTCCTCCATAAGTGCTGATTCTCTTCTTGGCAGCTTAAGATTTTTTCCTGCAGGATTGACGAATAATGAGCTTCGTCTCCAGCTTCAGCTGAAAGGCATCCAAGCCGGCATCTGCCTCCGGTCCCCCTGCCGAGCGAAGCAGCAGGTTTTTCGCCGCAAGCCGTCCCATCTCATAGAACGGTACGGCTACGCTGGTGAGCGGCGGATCCGTCATACGGGCGGCATCGGAGTCGTCATAGCCAATGACGGCAAGATCTTTGCCCGGTATGCATCCCAACTCTCGCAACCCCTGCATGAGGCCTACCGCCATCCGGTCGTTCGAAACGAATATCGCATCGATCCGGCCGAGATGACGATATATTTCTGCCGCCGCCTTATACCCGCTGGTGCGGCTGTAATTGCCCTCATAATACCAATGCGGCGGAATGCCGTCGCGGACCCCCGCTTCTGTGCCGGGCTCCAGAAGCCCCGCTTCCCGCAGCGCTCTGGCATACCCGCGTAGCCGGTCGCCGCTGTTGGAGAAGGGCGGCGGCCCGTTGAGCATAGCAATCCCGCGGTACCCCGAATCCAGCAGATGACGAACGGCGAGATAGCTCCCCGTCTCGTGATCGGCATCGACCTCATTATAACGTTCCCCGGCATAATGCTGGTTGACCAGGCAGAACGGGAACCCGCCCTCTTCCAATTTCTTGAGCTCCGCCCGTTCGCCAGGCGTATCCATGGCCCCCAGAATGATGCAGGCATCCACTTTCTGCGAACGGAACATTCGGGTGTAATCGCTTTCTTCTCCCGGCGACCGGAACATCAACAGCATGTCATACCCAGACTCCTTGACCTGCGCTCCGATCCCGCTTAAAACTTCGGAGAAATAATAGGTAGAAAAAATATGGACCTTCGGTACATAAGGAAGGACCACACCCAGATTCCCGCTTCGGCGGCGGGCAAAGCTCTGGGCAATCGCGTTCGGATGGTAGTTAAGCTCCCTGGCCGCCAGGAGCACTCTCTGCTTCGTTTCCTCCTTCATCGGGCCAACGCCGTTAAGCACACGGGAAACCGTCGCTTCGGATACTCCCGCCAACGCCGCGACTTCCTTTCGGGTTACGATTCCAGCCACCTCCTCCAGCCTATACCATATATAAAATGTACACGCGTTCATTATCTCTTGGTATAAACTTCCTGTCAACCCTCTGTGACTCCGCCCGCCTGAAAAACAAAAAAAAAGACGACCCTTTAGAGCCGTCCGTATGCTTTCGAGTAGTGATATATTCTTCTGTATATCCGTTTGTCCTTGAGCTTCTTGAAAATGAACGGATCCGGGGCCGTATTTACCTCCAGAATCCAGGGATAAAGCTTCCGATCCAACGCCACGTCGAGCCCCAGCTCCTTAATCCCCGCATATCTCGTCTTCATTTGCTCGGCCACTGAGAGACCGAGCCGCTTCAAGCCCTGGAATAACCCCCTGCGCCTCGCAGCTCCCGTATGCCCCTTCAGGAGCGTTTCGAATGGCAGAAGCGTGCCTCCGTTATGCACGTTGGTCACCACCTTGCGCTTAGCCGCTACCCGGCCGATGATTCCCGTTGTCACCCAGCGTTTGGATGGACTTTGCTGAACCATGACCCGCAGGTCGAAGCGCCGGTTGTTGTATTTCAGCAGATGAATCCCTTTTTGAATCAGATATTTCCGTTTTCCTATCAGCTTTTTGATGGAATTGTACATTGCCTCGTAGCTGTTAAACGTTCTGACCCTCGTTCCCGCTTGATAACGGTACCGGATTCCGCCCGGACCCGATTCTCGTTCTACGCGCATGACGCCGTTTCCATAAGTCCCGTTGTCCGGTTTAACATACACCATTCCGTATTGATACAGCATATCCTGAAGAGAGTTTCGCGTTATCACTCTCGTATCGGGAATATGTTTAGCAATGGAACGATTAGGCAGCAGCGCCTTGGTTTTGGCCCATTTGCTTACAATGTATCTCTGGTTATTCCGTTTGCCCATGTCATCCACCTTTCTTTTCCTTAGCCGAAGAGCCCGGTCGGCCCGACGGAAGCAGACTCCTGAACCCAACATATTGTATGCCCTCAGGCATCCATTGGATAAAGGCAGCAGCCTAACCAAAGTAAAGATCAGCTCATAGCGCCTGACGGAAAACGGCAAGCCCCTCTTCCGGTCTAACCGACCGAAAAAGGGGCTTATGGATTGAAGCGTTAGGGGGCCATCTCCAAAAACTTGAGATTCGGGTTTTTCTCCATCGCCGTGCGCAGCGCATATTCGTTCTCGAACAAGGCCACGTAGTTCTCCTTCTTGTCTTTCACCAGCTGCGAATTGATCCGGAATTTCCCGGGGTCGATCTCGTCTCCGACAAGCCAGCGGGCAAACTGATAGCTCATCCGCGAAAGCTGCACCTCAACCCCATACTCCGCCTTCATGCGGTACTCGAACACTTCAAACTGAAGCTGACCGACGACACCCAGAATCATGTCCTCGAATCCGATCGTTTTGAACACCTGGATCGTGCCTTCCTCCGTCAGCTGATCGACGCCTTTCTGAAACTGCTTATGCTTGAGCGCATTTTTTACCGTCACCTTGGAGAACAGCTCCGGCGAGAAGGTCGGCAGCTCGTCAAACTCCAGCCCCCCGCCTTGACATAGGGTATCTCCGATGCGGAAGATGCCCGGGTCAAACAGTCCTATAATGTCCCCAGGATAGGCGTCTTCCACAATATCGCGGTCCTGCGCCAAAAACTGCTGCGGCTGCGCCAGCTTGATATCTTTACCTACACGCACGTGCTTCACCGACATGCCGCGTTCGAATTTGCCGGAGCAAATCCGCAGGAAAGCGATCCGGTCACGGTGTGCCGGGTTCATATTGGCCTGAATTTTAAAAATATATCCGGAAAATTTCTCATTAAGCGGATCAACCAAGCCTGCCGTGCTTTTGCGCGGTGTTGGCGAAGGCGCGAGCTGCAGGAAGTTCTCAAGGAAGGTTTGCACGCCGAAATTGTTGATCGCGCTGCCGAAGAACACAGGCGTCAGCTCGCCCGCACGGATTTTTTCGTAATCGAATTCGTCACCGGCCACATCGAGCAGCTCCAAATCCTGTACGAGCTGATCATAGAAATACTCTCCCGCAATTTCTTTTACGACCGGGTCATCATATCCGCTTACCTTGCGCACGCTGATTTCTTTATGGTCGTCGCCCTGAAACAGCTCCACCTGGGTCAGCTTCCGGTCATACACGCCGCAAAACTGCTTGCCCATGCCGATCGGCCAGTTCATCGGATACGAGCGGATGCCGAGCACCTGCTCCAGCTCTTCAAGCAAGTCGAACGGATTTTGTCCCTCGCGGTCCAATTTGTTGATAAAGGTAAAAATCGGAATGCCCCGCTGGCGGCACACCTGGAACAGCTTCTTCGTCTGGGCCTCGACCCCTTTGGCCGAGTCAATCAGCATGACTGCGCTATCGGCCGCGGTTAAGGTGCGGTACGTATCCTCGCTAAAATCCTGGTGACCAGGCGTATCGAGAATATTCACCCGATGGCCGTTATAATCGAACTGCATGACACTGGAGGTAACCGAAATTCCTCTCTGTTTCTCGATTTCCATCCAGTCGCTTGTCGCGTGACGGTTCGCTTTTCGCCCTTTTACCGTACCGGCCAGCCGGATGGCTCCTCCGAACAGCAGCAGCTTTTCGGTCAGCGTCGTTTTCCCCGCGTCAGGGTGAGATATAATGGCGAACGTGCGGCGTTTTTGTACCTCTTCTTGCAATTTACCGGTTGTGCCGATACTCATGATCTATTCCAGTTCCTTCCTTGTCATTTCGTCAGTTTCAACCTGCCCTTTTAAACCAGCTTCACCGTCCAGTCCGCTTCCTTGATCCAGGTGCGGTTGCTGAACTCCCTGCCGCGCAGTCTCACTCGGTCTTTATACACCTGCACGTACAGTCCTTGCGACTTCTCCTTGTCGACATGCTGATAGCTTTTATTCAGCACACGGCCGACGGAGGAATTATGAAAGTAGTGAAAGCCTTCTTGAACGTAATGCTCCCCCGTACCTTGAAAATCGTGATGGCGATGTCCGCAAAAAACGAACACGTTCTTGTAGGGCTTCACCAGCTCGCGGAATTTGTTCGCACGAATCAATTGATGCGAACGGCCGTCCTGGCCTGCCGGCGGCAGCGGCTGATGAGTCATGATGAAGACCGGCTTGCCGTCCTTATGCTCAGCCAGCCGCTGCTCCAGCCAGGCCAGCTGCTCGTCGGAGTACCACGCGCCTTCGCCGACCTCCGGTTTTTCCTGAACATAGGTTTCCTGCGAAAGCAAGATCAGATGGTGACCCTTTACCCAATCGTCGTGGTACGGCTTCTGCAAGCCGAAAAACTTCTGAAACCGCTCGCGGGATTGCCAATCCGTCTTGCCGTTAGGCATCGTAGCCGGATTGAACGCCCCTTTGCGGTCAATCCAAATGTCGTAGTAATCATGGTTGCCCATGTTCGCATACACCGTAGGCAGCGGATAGGCCGACAGAATCTTGCGCAGCTCTTGATATTCCTTTTCCATACCATATTCCGTCAAATCACCTGTGATTACAACAGCCTCCACAGGCATGCCGAACTGCTTCATATCCTCTATCGCGTCTTTCAGCTTCTTTATGGTGCTTGGGACCTCCGTTGAAATGTGCAGATCGCTCAAAATCATATAAGAAAACTGCGCAGCGTCAGGATCGCTTTCCGGAAGCATAGCATCGGGCTCCAATACACTCGCCGCCTTTTGCAGCGTAACGGGCTGAGTCGGAGGGCGCTGCGAATCAATCGCTTTCTGGAGCAGCTTCACGAGTGCCGTAGTCGCCGCACCGATCATAAAGAGCAAAGCGATCATCCAACGTATAAAACTGCGTCTTGACATGGCAAGAATCCCCCTGTGTTGCGCAACAGCTTACTCTCCATCATAACATATTTCCCGGTCCAAAAAAAAGAAGTCGAATCCTGTCCACCCATAAAAATAACAAGAGCAAAACCAGGCTCGCCCGGTTTTGCTCTTCATTTTTATCAACCTGCAGCTTAACGCTGCGTCGTTACCCATTCGACTTCGCCTTCATCCTGTCCGTTCACCGGCCACCAGCGGAAGCCATCCTCCGCCACGAGCTGTTGTCCGCGCTCGGGACCCCACGTTCCGGCCGGATACAAGTGCAGGTCTTCCGTACGTTCTCCCCAAGCCGAAGCGATCTTATCCACGTACTTCCAGGCAAGCGCCACTTCGTCCCACCGTGTGAAATAGGTCGAATCTCCGCGCGCCGCATCGTACAGAAGCCGCTCATAAGCCTCGGGCGTATTCAGGCCCACCTCGCAGCTCTGGCAGAAATCCATGGCTACAGGAATAATCGCACCTTCCGAACCCGGCTGCTTCGCATTCACTTTGAAATAGATGCCTTCAAGCGGATTTACGCGGAACACCAGCAGATTGGGTTCTAGCTTGTGCTTACGGGACAAGTATACGCTGTTCGGCACATTCTTGAACTCGACAACCACTTCCGTCGTTTTGACTGGAAGTCTCTTGCCTGTACGGATGTAGAAGGGCACGCCCGCCCAGCGGAAATTATCGACGAACACCCGGGCTGCAAAATAAGTCTCGGTCGTCGATTCCGGATTAACCGAATCCTCTTCGCGGTAGCCGGGCACCTGCCGCCCTTTGACCGTGCCCGCCACATATTGTCCGCGAACCGTGTTCGCGCGCACCTCCGCCGCCGATTGGAAGCCGCGCAGGCTGCGGAATACCTTCACCTTCTCATCCCGGATATCCTCGGGATGCATCCGGCTTGGCGGTTCCATCGCCATAATGGCCAGCATCTGAAGCATATGATTTTGCCCCATATCCCGGAGCGCGCCGGAACGATCGTAGTACCCTCCGCGCTCTTCCACGCCAACGGTTTCGCTCAACGTAATTTGAATATTGGAGATGTACTTATTGTTCCACAGCGGCTCAAAAAAAGTGTTCGCAAAGCGCACCACGTTGATGTTCTGGACCATTTCCTTGCCAAGGTAATGGTCGATCCGGTAGATATCCTTTTCCTCGAACACCTGGCGGATCTCTGCGTTCAGCTTCTCCGCCGACGACAGGTCGTAGCCGAAAGGCTTCTCGATGACAAGGCGGTGCCAGCCGCCCGATTCCAGCAATCCGCCTGCCTGTAAATGATGCGAGACGCTGCCGAACAGCTCAGGCGCCAATGCCAGATAGAACAGGCGGTTGCCCCCGATGCCGAACTTGTCGTCTAAACGGTCGGTCAACTCACGAAGACGGCGAAAACCTTCCACATCATTGATATCCAATGACATATATTCAAAATGATCGGCGAACGAATCCCACTGCTCGTCCTTGGTTACGTTGTAACGGGCGAACTCTTTAATGGATTCATGCACATCGTCCCGGAACTGCTCGTTTGAACGCGAACGGCGCGCCAATCCAATGACGGCAAAATCATCGCCCAGCTTCCGTTCGCGGTATAAGCTGTAAAACGCCGGAAATAACTTGCGGCGGGCCAAATCCCCGGTCGCGCCAAAAATGATAAACACAGCACTCGTCATGGTTCCCTCATTCTTTCTATATGTAGTGTTTTGAAATATCTGTTACTCAATATCCTATAGCATAACCAAAACCGGAGTGAGATTCAACATAGGCTTTTTTCCTGAAATTGGGCGGATTCCATAAGGCATTCGTCTAGGACGGCGCCACAAACGCCCGCATAGTCTGAAGTATAGGCATGCATCGACGGAGGTGATTTCGCGTGACACCGATCCATCCTATTTCTGAAAAAGTCTGCAAAGCTTTTTACGGCAAACCCGTGTGCGTGATTCTGAAGAACGGCGCGCAGTTTATCGGTACATTGAGCCGATGGGAGAAAGGAAAGCTGATTTTAAACGACGAGCCGGCGGTAAAGCTGCAGAGCAAAACAAAAAAGAGCAGAGCCGGGAAAGGGAGAACAGGCTCCAAAGCCAGTAAGGCTGCTGGTGTACGGACGGCTGCAGTCCCTGCGCCCCTGCCCCAGGTTCCCCCTTTCGGCGGCAGTCGAATGGAGTTCATCCCCTCCAGGATCGCGTGGCTGCTTGCTCTCATCTGAGAGCAAGCCGGCAGTAACAAAAAAACGTCCGGTGAGGACGTTTTTTGTTACACGGACTTCATCAACAAATAACACCGCAACCGATGATCGTAATATACCGCCTCATAGCCATGCTTTATATAGAAGCGCTGCGCTTGCACATTGGCTTCGTCAACCCAGAGTACGACTTCCCGCAGCCCGTGTTCCCTCGCCGTTCGCTCAGCCTGGCGCATCAACCGCGTACCGATACCGCGACCCTGATAGTTGGGGTCGACCGCCAGCATATCAATCGCCAGCCGGTCTCTCTCAAGCTTCAGAGCAATAAACCCCGCAGTCTTGTTTCCCGCAGCGGCATACACAAAGGTTATGCACGATTTGAGCCGATTCCTGATCGTGTTCCGGCTCAGACGAAGCCCAGGCAGCGTCTGCCGGGCGAATGGCAGCAGGAGCCTTTCCACCAGCCCGAAGATCGCAGCATCATCCCGCTTTGGAACACGCTTTCGAAGCATGAGATGCCCGCCTTTCCTACGCATAAAGTAAGTACTTTATCGTATGAAACGCAGCAGCGGAAGGTTAATCCATTTCACACAAAAACCGATATAAAGGTTATATTATTTCATATATTTTTTGGCGACGAACGCCATAAAGCCCGCGCAAATGATCAAAACACCCGCAATAACGATCCATTGAATCCAGTTCATGATTCGGAACAAGCTCCTATGTGTAAGTTAAGGTTGATAAACCATCATACTGTAGAAGCTGTCGAGGTGTCAAGAAAAACCATTTTACGGAAAAAGTGAAGTGCAATTATAATGATCCTAAGCATCTGAAGCGAATGTGAGGCGAACGGCAATGACCGATCCCATTCAACGTGTGTCCCGTTCTTACCGAATCCATACCCAGTGGTATGATTGGGAGCATAACCCGGATAGGCAAACGGGAGGTTTGCCTTCCCCCAAACCTATTCCCGCCATACCTGCGGCGGACGAGCTTAACGTGCAGTATGAGTTTGACCGGTTTGCCCAAATGGTCGCAGAACAACTGGCTGCCGTTTTATCGGCCGCCGAAACCTTGAAGCCGACGGCCGAGACGCTAAAGGATGCATCGGCCGGTTCCGTATTAAGCAGGCGAACGGCAGAATGGGCGCCTGGGCCGGCATTAAGCGCCAAGGTGACCGATAACGCCCGGATATACAGCTATCTGATCCGGCTGGACAGCGTGGCGCGAATGCAAAGAAACATCGGATTCGCACAGAAACGCACGGAAATTTCCCCCTTGGCCGGAAGCCTGTGCGAATTTGAGTTGAGCTCCTGCACCGGTCACACCCGGCGGTTGTCTGTTGCTTTCGGACCCACTGATACCAACGAACAGGCGCTCCGAAGAATCCGCCGTGCCGTGAACGATGCTGAAGCAGGGGTAACCGCACTGCTTATCCGTGACCGCCGGGAAAATAAGCTGACGCTGGAACTGAGAGCGGAGCACACTGGGGCAAGCGGCGCTTTCAGCTTAACGGACGTCCGGGGCGAGGCTGTCGCCCTCACAGGTATTGACCGTATGGTGCAGGCCGCGGAGAATGCCGTCTATACCATTAATGAGGGTACATTGGTCAGCTCCGCCTCCAATGAGGTGAAGCTGAATGAAGGGCGTCTGACGCTGATGCTGAAAGAGGCCTCGGCCGAATCCGTTATCCTCTCCGTGTATCCGGATGCAGCGGCCATCAAGAAGCGGTTTGCCGAAGTCATTGCCGGTTACAATCAGTTGATTGCCGCGCTGCAAGAGGCTGCAGAGGTGCTGAATCCCGACATAAGCCGCGACCTGCTTGAAGGTATGCCTCAGCATGTTCTTGAAGAGCTTGGCATCCTGAAGCAAGCGGATGACACATTGCAGCTGGATGAAGAGAAGCTGGTTGCGCAAATCCGCTTCCGGTTCGATATGGTGGCGGCACGGTTGACGGAAAGCAGCGGGCTCATCGATCATATATGCCATGCCGCAAACCAACTGACCACATCTTCACCGGAAACCTTGTTGAATAAACAAAACGGCGCCTACCGCGCCTTGATGAATTACGCTTATGGTCCCGACAAAAGGCTTCGCTCTTATCTGCCCGTTCCCATTACCGGATATCTGTTGAATTTTTATTCCTAGACAGCCGGTTGGCTATGGCCTATTCAGTCCGGAAGCCGGTTCCGCCACGGAGGGCAGCTCTCCGACAATCCGGTCCACTGCCTGAAGCACCTTATCCGCCGGACTGCCCTGGCTCAAGGCGTCGTGCAGACCGATCTGCAGAACCGATGAAATATCGGCATAATGGGCGGCTTTGGGCCGGAAATGCGAATTGGCCAAGACGGCCGGTATATCCCGGTAAAAGGGATTGAAGGCGAGCACTTCAGGGTCCTCAAAGGTTCGTTTCATAACCGGTATCCTCGAGTGCTCGAGGGCGATCTGCTTTTGCGCTTCTTCGCCGATCAGAAATTTGAGAAAGGCAACCGCCGCCGCCTTACGGGATTCGGAGATGCGGGCGTTCATTCCCAGGCTCGAGCCGCCGATGCTTGAGCCTCCTGTCGTCCCGTGCGGACCGACAGGCAGAGGGGCAATCCCGATCCGGCCCTTGACTTTCGAGTCCTCCCGGTTGGATAGCCCCCATACGATCGGGCCGCTTCGCAGGAATGCGGCTCTCCCATCAAGGAACCAGTCTCTGGAATCCCCTTCTTTAAAATCCAATACCTCTTTAGGAGCAATGCCTTCCCGAATCAGCCGCTGCATATACTGCAAAGCTTCCACCGATTCCCGGCTGTACAGCTGAGGGCGGTCGCTTCGCTCGCCAAGCCGGCCGCCGTTATTCCATACGCTTTCCAGAAAATTCACGGTTAAGCCCTCATAGGCATTGGCTTGGAACACATATCCGTGTTCCACAAGCCCTGTGCGCTTCAGCATTTCCGCTTGCGCGATTAAGTCGTCCCAGGTAGCCGGGGGGCGCCGGTCCAACGATTCCAGCAGGTCCTTGCGGTAAAACAGCAGACCTGTATCGGCATACCAGGGCAGCGCATACATCCGGCCGCGGGAATAAACGCCCTCCAAAGGCTTAGGGAGCATGCCCTTCAATTCATTAGCCGGGAAATATTCGTCCAAGGGGGCCAGCCAGCCGGCGGAAGCGAACTCTTCAATCCATATGACATCCAGTGCGAACAAATCGGTATCCGTGGATCCGCTAACCAATTGATTGACGTATTCATTGTGCATCACATCGGAAATAGGCGGAAGAATAACCGTTTTGACTCGGATATCCGGGCGCTGCTTCATAAACGCCTCCGCCATTTTTTGCGCCGTCCCTGTTCCTGTTTCCAGAGAAGAGAACGTGATGGTCACCGGTTCCCTCGGAACAGGCTGAGGCTCGGGCGCATCCTTCGATTGGCAGGCTGCTGCAAACACCAGCGGCAATGCCATCAGCAGGAGAATATGCCCATTTCGCCTGACGCTCCGCCGCCATCCGGTCATAGGGCCTGTTCCTCCCTGATCGGGAGGACGGCATACTCGGACTTGTGCACATGCTGCTCCCGCCAATCCTTCGGCGTCATCCCGCTGTATTCTTTAAAGCAGCGGGTAAAATATTTATAGTCCGAAAAGCCGATCTCGCTTGCGATCTCATATATTTTTTTATGCGTATGCTTCAGCTGCTCCTTGGTCCATTCCATTTTCTGCTCCATCATGTATTCCAAGAATGTTTTTCCGACAGCCTGCTTGAACAAAGCGCTGAAGTGGCTTCGGCTCAGATGCACATGGTCGGCGACGTCGCTCATTTTCAGTTCATCATGCAGATGCTGCTGTATATAGGCAAGCGCCTTTTGAATTTCAGGACGCAGGGAGTTCAAGCCGGAGGAACCCTCCGCCTCCTGCTCCCACACAGCCAGCTCGCTTGCGACTAACTGTTTCACCTGCGACAGCTTCCCCATCTGCTGCAGCTCTTGAACGGCGGTTGCAGGCAGGGAAGGCTGATGCTTATGCCTTGCGAACCGGATCATCCCGATCATGGAAGACGCCATTTCCTTTACGGCGGCCGAGGAAACCCCCGGCCTCCACCTTTTCGTCAGCTGTTCGAACAGAGCTCGGGCCTCCGGCACCGCATTCCTGACCAGCGCCTCAACCCAAAGCTGCTTATCCTCTCCGGTAAACAAGACGCCCGATGCCTCCTGCAAAGCCGCAGAACCTTCGATCATATAGAAGGTCTTCACGCCTTCATCGTAAAAATAAGCTTCCTGTCCCCGCTTGGCCTGTTCAAAAGCCGGTTTGGCCTGACTGATGGAACTGAAGGGCGGAGCTGCCCCGATAAACAGCTCCTCTCTCCTGCAGCCGAACAGCTGAAGCAGGCGGCCGGACCAAATCTGCACCTTATGCTGCACCTCCAAGGCGGAAAGCGCCGATGGAAACCAAAGCAAAACGACCATATACGGCTCCGCGTCCAGCGTGCAGAACAGCTCCGTTTCCTCCGGGAACCGTTCCTCCAGCCGAAGGCAGTTCGTATATAGAGGCTGGGTATGTGCGGGAGCCCATGGGCGTGCGGCCAGCAGAAGGAAGCACTCGTTTTCCGTTCGATGAGCTTCTTTCACCGCGACGGACGGCTCCTTCGCCCCCACATTCTCACCTCCGGCCAGAATCATCCGAAGCTCGGCCTGCTTCTCCAGCCGCTTGCTTTGCTCGATCTGTCTGAGCAGCTCATCCACACTTTTGCGTTCCGCGAGTTTGGCTTGCACCTTGCTTAACGTCCGATCCACCTCTTGATCATCCATCGTCGTTTTCACCAAGTAATCGACCGCACCGAGGCTGATCGCCTCCTTGGCATATTCAAAATCATTATGACAACTCAAGATAACCGGAATGGTCTCCGGATACTGCTTCCGGAGCTCCTTAAGCAGCGTCAGCCCGTCCATTTGCGGCATCCGGATATCCGTGATAACAACGTCAGGCCGCAGAAGCTCCATCGCCTCAAGCGCTTTCATGCCGTTAGAAAAATCCCCTGCCACCTGCATGCCGTATTGCGCCCACGGAATAGTTGAAGCAAGCCCGCGACGAACCAATACTTCATCATCGACAATGATCACTTTCCACATCCGTTATCCCTCCCGAATCGGCAGACTGAGAAGCACTTTCGTTCCCTGGCCTACCTCGCTCATGATGCTGATGCCATAAGGACTTCCGTATAAGCGCTTGATTTTCTCCGCTACGTTAGGAATGCCGATTCCGCTGAACTTCCCTGCAAAATCACTTTCGCTGTGCAGCAGCTGCTCCACCTCTTCCGGCGTCATGCCGATCCCATCGTCCGTCACCGAGAGCAGAAGCGTGGTTCCGGACATTTTCGCTTCGATCCAGATATGCCCGGTTCCATCCTCCAGGCCATGGAAAATACTGTTTTCGACCAACGGCTGCAGGATCAGCCGCGGTACGATACATCTTCCCGCTTCCGGATCAATTTGATAATCGACGGCAAGCCCCTGGCCGAAACGGTACTGCTGAATCAGAATGTAATTGTGCAAATCCTCCAGTTCCTCGGTCAGCGTCACAAACGGGCCCTTCTTGCCGAGACTGGATTGGAGCAGCTTGATCAGCGCGGCAAGCAGTTCCTTGATCTGCGGAACGCCGTGCATGACGGCAAGCCATTGGACCGAATTCAGCGTATTGTATAAAAAGTGGGGATTGATCTGGTACTGCAACGCTTTCAGCTCGGCGTCCTTCTTGGCGCCTTCCTCTTCCTTCACCCGGTTTAACAGCGCGCAGATCGTGTCCAGCATTTCATTATAAGAGGTGCTCAACTCCCCGATTTCGTCATTGCCAAGCACTTGCACCCGGTTTTGAAACGAACCCGTTTTCGTGTTCCGGATCGCATTGCGCAGCAGACGCAGCGGCTTGAGCACGTGCTTGGAAAAAGCCAGCGCGAGCAGCAGACCCAAGAGCCCTGCCGCCGCCGTGATGGTAAGCGTGACGCCCCTGGCTTCCCTCGATGATGAGAATAGCTGCTCATAGGGAATACTGGCTGCGATCGTCCAGCCGGTTACCGGGGAGACACGGCGAATGGCCAGCTCGTCGGAAGTAGGGTTCAGCACATCCTCGTGACCGAGAACGGCTTTTCCGGCCAGATCGATTAAACCGACCTTTTGCCCCGCATACCCTATTCCCGTTTCGAATTCTCCAAGCAGCACGTCTGCGGACATGTGAACGAAAACCCATTCATGGTTCGCCCCCTGAGACGGGATCGGATAGAACAGATTGATGCTTTTGGGACCTTGCATCCGCAGCTTGTAATAATTGGCCGTATGCGGCGCTACAAAAACGCCGGGCTTGCTTTGAAGCACCTCCGGCCACCAGGGCTGATCTGCCAAACGGTCCGGCAGCAGGTCCGTATCCGTACCTGAGCGAACCTTGATCTTCCGGTCTGCGTCGGCAGACAGCAAATAAATACCGCGAATATAGGGCCGGCTTCCCTTTTGCGCATTCAAGAAGTAACGGATATCCAGTTCCTCTTTATACCGCTTTTGCAATTGGTCCACGCTGCTGCTCGCGCCCGTATCCTGGGGCTTTTGCAGCCATTGGACGATGGAACGGTCGAGCACGATCACCTTGGCTATGGAGATCAAATCGAGCATGTACGTGTCTACATTGCTGCTGATTTGCTGCAATGAGGCTTGGGCGGAAGCCGTCGTTTGCCGCTCGATGCTGCTTTCGAATTTATGGTAAGCGAAAATATTGACGATCGTCAGCGGAACAACCGCCAGCACCAAAAAAGAAAGGACCAATCGCGCGCGGATTTTTAAATGAAAGGTCCACCGCATTGATCTCACCACGTTTCCGGTAGGTTCATCTTGTCTGTTTAGCCGAAGAATGATTCAGATACCCACAGATTATCCCTTGACGGCACCTGACGTCAACCCCGAAATAATTCTTCTTTGGAATATTAATACCAGAATGACCAACGGGAAGGTAGATATAAAAGAAGCGGCCGAGATTTGCCCCCAGGGCACATCGTAATCCGACGGCAGGCCGACGATCGCAACCGGCATCGTTTTGAGCGCATCCTTGGAAATGAATGTAACGGCATACAAAAATTCGTTCCAGGCAAAAATGAAGACCAGGATCGCCGTAGTAAACATCCCCGGAGCCACAAGCGGCAACAGTATTTTATAGAACGTTTGAAAGGGTGTCGCTCCGTCCACATCTGCCGATTCGTCCAGTTCCTTCGGCAGCTTGCGGAAAAAGGTGGTCAGGTTCCACAGCGAAAACGGCAGCGTAAAGGCGATATAAGGGAAAATCAGCGCCATGTACGTATTCATCAGATCCAGCTTCTGAATCATAAAATATAAAGGTGAAATGATGACCATCGCCGGGAACATGGAAATGCCGAGCACGAAATAAAGAATCACTTTGGAGCCCGGAAATTTGAGCCGAGCTAGTGCGTATGCGGCAATGGAAGAAACCATTAACGCAATCAGCATGCTGAGTGAAGCCACAAAAAAGCTGTTGACCAAATATTTAAGGAAAGCTTTCTTTTGGAAAACGTCGATATAGTTGTGCCAATACGTTAAGTCCGGTAACCAGCGAATATCATTAATGTTATACAGCACCCGTTCGTCCTGGAAGGAGGCGTTGGTGATCCAGTAAAACGGAAACACCGTAAACAGCACCGCACCGATGACGATCAATACTAAAGCGGCTTTTTCCCATGAAGCGGTTTTGGTTTTCATGCACGTTCCTCCTTCTCCGACAGAGTCCAAATGTAGATGGCGCTGATCGCCGCAATCACAACCAGGATGGATACAGCCAGCGTTGAGCCGTAACCGAAATCCAAATCTTTAAACAACGTTTTGTAGGCGTACAGGCTTGTCACTTCCGTCGCGTTGCCCGGTCCGCCCATGGTCATAACATAGACCAGATCGAAGACGCGGAAGCTGTCCAGCGTACGGAACAGAACAGCTACCAGAATGGTCGATTTGATCATCGGCAGCGTGATGGAGAAAAATTGGCGGAGACGCGTTGCGCCGTCTACCGAAGCCGATTCATACATATCTTTGGGAATCATCTGCAGGCCGGCCAAAATCAGCAGGGCCATAAACGGTGTCGTTTTCCATACGTCGGAAACAATGACCGCCGCAAGCGCGCTTGCCGGTTCGGACAACCAGGCGTGATATTGGTCGATCATGCCAAGCTTGCCAAGCAAAATATTGACGAAGCCCCACTGGTCGTTATACAGCCACAGCCACATGGTGGCCGAAACGACGGTTGGAATGGCCCACGGCACCAAAGCGGCAGCTCTTACAATACCGATCATCCGCAGAGGCAAATTCATAACGAGAGCCAATAGTAATCCCAGCACCAGCTCGAAGAATACGCTGACGACGGTGAAAATCATGGTATTCGCCAGCGAATTCCAGAATCTCGCGTCGTGAATCAATTTTTTGTAGTTCTCCATACCGATAAACTGCTGATCCTGAGGAGCCAGAAGCGAATATTCATAAAAGCTGAGCTTGACCGTCTGAAACAGCGGATAGATCGCTACCAACAGAATAAGCAGGATTGCCGGCGCTACAAAAATGTAACCCCATACCGCCTTTCTTTTCTCCAAATAGGTCATTTGTGTTTTCATTGCTTGTGCAGCTCCTTACTTGCATCATAATCCCCTCCGCCGTTTGGCAGAGGGGTGCCGGTCATGAAAATCGACATTATTTTGCAACGTCCTCAAGCTTCTTCTGAAGATCCGACAGCGCCTGCTCAACCGGTTTTTGACCGTTGAAGGCAAGCGATACCTCCTGTTGGATCGCTTCGGTGACTTTGCCGTAACGCGGAGACTTCGGACGGGAAACACCGTTTTTCAGTACTTCATAGAAGCTTTTGAATGAATCGTTCTTGGTCAGCACTTCTTGATCTTCGTACAAAGATACATCCGACGGCAAGCGTCCGCCCTCGATCGCCTTCACCTTTTGCTGCTTCGCTTCGGTCATCCATTGGATGAATTCAAAAGCTTCTTTCGGATGCTTGGACGTTTGGGATACAGCCAGGTTCCAACCGCCGAGTGTGGAGGCATGCTTACCGTTCTCGCCTTTAGGCAGCGGCACTACGCCAACCTTGCCCTTGACTGCGCTGCCTTCTTTTTCGGCAAGAGGCCATGCGGAGTTCCAATGTCTCATGAACACGGCGTTGCCGTTGAGGAATGTCTCTTGGCTTTCTTTTTCCATATAGGTGTTCACGCCGTTTGGCATAACCTCCTTCAGCTTTACCATCGTCTGAAGCGCTTTTACGTTTTCGGGCGAATTCACAACCGGCTTGCCGGAATCATCCAAAATTTTGCCGTTATACGATTCCATGATCTCCAGCACATTGGTGACCAAGCCTTCATACTGCTTGTATTGGCCGACAAAGCCGTTCATGTTGTATTTTTGGCCAAGCTCTTTGGAAAGCGTCAAAAGCTCATCCCAGGTTTGAGGCGGCTGGACGCCTTCTTTCTCCAGAATGTCTTTGCGGTAGTACAGCATGCCCGCCGTAGAGTTCCACGGAACCGCATACATTTTGCCATCTACCGTCACCGCGTCAACCGGCGCTTTCAAGAATCCGGTTTTCACCTTTTCCTTCATGGCCGCATCCATCAAATCGTCAACCGGGCTGATCCAGCCGGCCTTCGCAAATTCGCTGATCCATACGATATCAAGGCCGAGGACATCCAATGAATCGTCCTTAGCCGCCAGCCATGTCGTCAATCGGTCTCTCAGCTCTCCGGATGGCAGCGGTTTATACGTTACTTTAATATCGGGATGAGACTGGTTAAACGTCTCTACCAGCTTCTTATCTACACCCACACCGTCATCAAAGATGGTAAACGTCAGTTCAACCGGCTTTTTAGCTGCCTCATCCTTGCCCGCACCCGCTTCCTGGTTTTCTCCTGACGGAGAGCAGCCGGTTACAGCCAAGCTCAACAGCAGTAAACTCGCAGCCCATTTTTTCATTTCTTTGTTCCTCCCTTTTTTGCTTGCTTTGTTTTGTAAATGGTTACACCGGTCATTATAGAGGATGAAATGAAAACGGTAACATGGGTCAATCATCTGTTTACGGGGGTCAATTGTCCGATGAAACCCCTTACAATAATCCCGAATTTCCCATTTGGGGTAGATTGTCTGATTCATGGTGGTCATTCGTCCTGACCTTTGCCGGAGCACTAGCCGCCCGGGAGCGGGGATGATACGCTTTCATCAATAATCCATCTTATTGACCATGGTTTTTGGAAAGGAGTCATATACGTTCATGATTCGCGATATGATTGGAGCCTCCGCCGCTATCCGGCAGATTCCTTCACACGGCCAAGACAAGCCGCTGGACACAGGAGGCGCAGGAATCACCGCCAGCATCGGAAACGACGGCAAGCTGCGTTCTTTCAATGACAAGCACAGCGTTCACGGCTATGTCACCCTGACCGGCATAGAACCGTTTCCTAACTCGGAGTGGTACCACTCCGATTATGTTCGCAGCTACCGTACTCTCCTTGTGGAATCGGACGTTACCGGCTTCGGCTGCGTGCCGGAGCAGGCTGAAGATACCCGCCTTTTCCTCATCGATCACCGCTACCCGGCATGGGAATCCGCCGGCGGTTCCTGGGAAGCGGCGGCAATTTATCTCGTTGATGAATCGGCGACCGGTTCACCCAGACTCGTGCAGTGGGTCCGCTGCAGGAATACAAGCGGAGAGCCGATCGATATGCGCTGGAATTTCGGGGGGCGCTTTAGCCTGCACCGCTGCAGCTATGGACAGCTGACCGAGGGCGGACCTATACCGCTTCCGGAGACGAAGCTCGGACTATCGGCCGATCAGCGGGGCTTATATATCCAGAGCCCTTCGTATGCCGCTGAGGCCGCAATTCTTTTATTCGGCTGGGATCATGCCCTGGAGGAGGAGCCACGCAGCATCAGCAAAAACACCGATAAACCGGTCGATTATTCCAAACCTCTGACCGTACGGCTTATGCCCGGCGAAACCAGGGATCTGTTCGTCACCCATCAGATCAGGGATTTGAACGATACGGCAGGCACGAATTCGTTTCATTACGGAGCGCCGAACGCCGACGATTTGACTGCCGCCATCGGCTCCAACGACCTGAAGCTTCTGCCTTCTGCCGAAGCTCTGCCTGGCATCCATATTTGGGCCAGGAATGTGGATTATATTCTTTCGTGCTGCGCCGTTCCCGTCAGGCCGGATTACTGCTGCATTTTGACCGATCACCAGCTTCTTCCTTTATCGTGGAACCGCGATTCATTCTACATGATGATGCTGCTCGTACAGGCCTACGAACAGGCGGAGCATCTATTCCGTAATCCGGAAAAAATCAGACGGCGGATTCTGCATGTATTGCGGGGGCATCTGTTATGGATGTTCGAGCGGGCGGATTGTCCGGAGCAATATTGGGGCCGGGCCTATCTGACGAACGGGTACTGCAAGGATTTGATCTACCAGCTTGATCAGCAGTGTTATCCGCTCTGGGAGCTGGCCGTCTATTATCAGCTGACGGAAGACAGAGCGGTGCTGGAGCGCTGCAAGGACCGATTCGTACAGGCGGTTCAAGGGCTGTTCCATGTGAAAGATCCCGACCATTGGCTGTTCCGCACCGCCGAAACGCCGGCGGACGATAAAGTGGAGCTGCCGTATCATCTGTCCAGTCATATTCTGCTGTGGAAAACCTTACAAGCGGTCGAACAGCTAAATCAAACCACAGGTTGGCTTCAGGAAGATATCGGAGCCTGGGCGGAGGGCGTCAAACAAGCGGTAGCCGAACATTTCAGCGGAAGCTGGAAAGGCAGCCCGGTTTGGGCTTACTTAACCGATGGGCGCGGGCGGCACTCCTACTATCACGATGCCAATGATCTGCCGACCGTGCTGGCGCCGGAATGGGGATTTGTCGAGCCCGGGACGCAAGCGTGGGAGCAGTGGAACGCGACGATGGCCTTCGCTTTTACGGAAGAAAACAAGGGAGGATTTTACCCTGGACCGTTCGGGGGCCTCGGGTCCGTTCATACGCCGCACCCATGGCCGCTTGGCGATGCTCAGGAGCTGGCTTGGCACCGGTTAAACGGCAGGCCGGAGGATTGGGCCCGGGTGTGGAGCAAGCTTCAGGCGACCGGCCAGCGGGACGGCCTGTTCTCCGAAGCTGTAGACGAGCAAACCGGCCGCGTCCGGTCCCGTTATTGGTTTTCCTGGCCCGGTGCGGCCATCGCGATGGAATGGCTTAAGCACAGCCGTTGATCATTGAAGGTTTAAGCAACAGCGGCAGGACCGCCCCGCAAGCGAATGAAACGGCTTGCGGGGCGGTCCGTCTATTATTCCACCAAACCTTGCTTATAAGCGTAAATGGCCGCCTGCGTCCGGTCTTCCACACCGAGCTTGGCGAGAATGTTCGTGACGTGAAACTTCACCGTCTTCACGCCGATGAACAGCTCGTCGGCCACATCCTGATTGGACTTGCCCGAGGCAATCAAACGCAGCACTTCCATCTCGCGCTCGGTCAGCTCCTCGTGGGGCAGCGATGCCTGCTTCGGCTGGCGCAGGCGGTTCATCAGCTTGGAAGCAACCTGCGGCTCGAGCACCGACTGACCCTTCACCGCAGAGCGGATCGCCTGGGCGATTTCACCGGCGCGCGACGTTTTCAGAAGATAGCTGAATGCGCCCGCCTCGATAACGGGATATATTTTCTCGTCATCGATAAAGCTGGTCAGCACGATAACCTTGCAGTCCGGGTGCTGCTGCAGCAGCCGGCGCGTCGTCTCGATGCCGTCCATGCCGTCCATGACCAAATCCATCAGCACGACATCCGGCTTATACTCAAGCGCCATACGGATGCCCTCCTGACCGCTGCTCGCTTCGCCCACCACCTCTATACCGTCCTCCGTGCCAAGCACGGCCGCCAGACCAATGCGAACCATCTCATGATCGTCCACCAGCAGTACTTTAATCGTCGCTTCTTCCATTCTGATGTCCTCCTTCCGCCATAATCGGAATCCGAATATCAATACGCGTCCCCTTACCGGGAGCGGTAACTAAATTCATTGATCCGCCGATCTCGATGACGCGCTCCTTCATGGTGACAATCCCGTAAGAAGCCTGTTTTTTCATATCCAAATCAAAGCCGACGCCGTCATCCCAAATCAACAGCCGGACGGCATCCGCCGACGGCCTCGTAAGGCGAACCTCCAGCTTGGAAGCCTTGGAATGCCGAAGCGCATTGGACATCGCCTCCTGCACAATGCGGAACAGATGGTCCTCAATGCCCCGCGGCAGCTTGATATCCTCGGTCAGCTCCCAATTGATCTGCATCGGCACCTTGGCGGACAATTCCTGCATCAGCTCGACAAGCCCTTCGGACAGCCGTTTGCCCTCCAGATGAACGGGCCGCAGGTGCAACAGCAGCGCTCTCATCTCCGACTGCGCTACAGAAGCCATCTCCTCGATCAAATAAATCTGCCGCTGCGCCTTGTCGAAATCTTTATCCAGCGTCCGCAGAGCGGCCGTCGCCGTCATCGAAATGGCGAACAGCTGCTGGCTGACGGCATCGTGCAGCTCCCTGGCCAGACGCTGCCGCTCCTCCACAATGGCCGAATACTTGGCCTTTTGCGCAAGCTGCGCGTTGTTGTTGGACAGCCGCTGAAGCGAGGTAACCTGCTCCTCCCACTTTTTCGTGATCGCATTTAGCTGCTCCCCCAGACGGCCGATCTCGTCTTCGCCCAACGGAGGTACCGAGCGGCTAAGGTTTCCTTTTTCCAGGGAGAGCATTACTTCACGCAGAAGCTCCAGCCTCCGCTTCATACGGCTGCTGTACCAAAGCCCGTAACAGCCGCCGATGACGACAACGATGGTGATGAGGGTAAGACTAACCCATACGCCTTGCTGCCATGATTCGAACGCTTTTATATATCCCTTGGATTGCAGGAAATAGACTATAACGGCAAACAAAACAAGGCTGAGCCCGATCGACTCTGCCATGCTTCGCCATATCATGTTGGTCAGACGTTTGTCATGTCCATCCATTTCCTAAGCGCCTCCAACGGTTTTAAACGATTTTAATATCAATGTCGGCCACGATATACGAAATTTCCAGGTTCACCTGATGAACCGCAGTCCGATAATTGGGCGACTGCCAGACCATTTTATTGAGTACCCCGGCCTCTTTATCATAGCCGATGCTCGTCTGTCCGAACAATACCGACGCCGATACAGACAAGCCTACATCTTCGGGTACGATCAAATCGATATCGGCGATCACGCCCTGCAGGATGATCGTCGTTTCTTTCTGCTCGGGAATGGCATACGTTAAATCCATCTGCAGCTCCCCAAGCACGTTCCAGATTGACATGCTGCGTAAAATCCACGGTTCCCTGCCCCACCGGATGCTTTCGATCAGGCTTTGCTTGCGAACGTGACGGCCATCCTGATGCATTTTACGCATTTTATTGTAAAAAAAGCCGAGCGAAATCAGAATAATCGCCACAATCATGGGCAAATTGCCGCCTACCAGAAGCAGCAGCCCGATGATCATCAGCCCGTAACCTTTTCTCTCGTCTCCCGAATGAAATTTATGGACACCGATCAGAAGTAAAAAGAGGGCTACCACGGTAAAAAAACTGAGATGATTGTCCGCCAGCAAAAACAATCCTGCGCCAATAAGTATAAGCGCAATGTTGTGATTGCGTTTGCGATGCATCCGTGCCGCCCCCTTTCGCCTAGTCTCCGGTGATTTAAGTAAAAGCCATAGCGGCTTGGAACGGCCCTCTATGGCTTTTGCCTTTCATAGCATATCACAATTGTCCACTTTGCTCCAAGCGCATTTTTCCTTGCGTTTACTGCCCTTGTTCGGAGGATATTTTTTCTTTCAGAAGCTGCAGCTGATCATCTATTTTTTGCTGTTTTGCCGGATCTGCGGCTATTGTGCTGCCGTAAAGGGAGCCTGCGTAGGCAGAGCCTGCATAGGGCTTGCGCGCCAATTCCGCTTCCACTTCCAGCGTCATGATTTTCTCTTCCATGCGGCGGAAGCCTTTCACGGCGCTGCCTCCATCAATCACGTTCTGATTTGTGACCTCGGCCATTTGCTTTTTCGCTTTCGCGAGCTGCGCTCTGGAAACCAGTTCGCTGCGTTTATTACGCATTTGGTAATAGGCATCCTTCATTTCGTGCAGCTGCTGCAGCAGCTCCGCTGCTTGAGCCTTCGCCTGCTCGTGCATTTCCGCATATTCCGTGATTTTTCCGTCATAGTACAATTTTTGCTCTAAAGCTTGCCGCGCCGTCGCCTCTTGACCGTTCTTCAGTGCTTCTCTGGCCTGTTCTTCGTATTGCGCACTGAGGCGGACCGCTTCTTCCCCGCGCTCTTTCAGCTTGCGCTCGCTGGAGATTTGACGGGCTACCGTCACTTCAGCCTGTGCGATTTCCTCTTCCATATCCCGAAGATATTGGTTCAGCATGACGATCGGATCTTCCACCTTATCCAACAATTCATGCATCGATGCTTTTGTCATATCCTTAATTCTTTTAAATACTCCCATGGCTACACATCTCCTTTAGGTTGATTTTGTTGTTTTTCATATTGCGCGACTTTGGCGCGAAGCTCTTCGATTTCTTTTCTCAAGGCTTTCTTTTCAATGTCTTTCATCATATCGTCCAGGTTGCTTCTGGCCGGTTCTCCGTATCCGGAAGCGGGCTGTGCGTACTCTCTTTCATAAGCAGGGTTGTCATGCTGCGGAGCCCAGCCGTACTTTTGCGCCTTGCGATAGTGCTTCTCCGCGCGCTTCCAATCCTTACAGCTGCCCCACTTGTGGCCGAAGCCGCCTTCCGAAGCGTACCCTGGACCTCCGCCGTAGGGTCCCCCTGTATAAGGCTCGTTCGGAATGACCAGTGCAGCCAGGAAATAGAGCGGGACAACGACCCCCACCGAAAAGAACGCCGCGATCACGACCAGAAGGCGCAGCAGCGTGGCGTCGATGCCGAACAGCTCGGCAAGACCTCCGCACAGGCCGGTAATTTGGCGGTCGGTACGTGAACGGTAAATTTTAGTCATAGTTAATTCCAGCCCTCCTGCTTCAGTTTATTGCGCAGCTTCGCAAGCTCCTGCTCCACCGCTTGTGTTGCGGTCCCGCTGACATTCGTCCAAGCCTCGCGCATCCCGCTTCTCACTTCCCTGAGTGTACGGGCCGACAGTTCCATATCGGACACCCGCTCCTCCAGCCGGTCGAACATCCGTGGTGTCGGACCGCCTCCCGAATGACGCAGCCTCTCGTTCATGCGCTGCTGCAGCTTGATGGATTCGAGCCTTGCGATGTAATAACTGCGTTTGGAAACGACCTCGTCAAAATCCGCCTTGAGCTGCTGAAGCTGGTCCTCCAACTCAACGATGCCCACCTTGCTTTGATCGTACAGCGCTTTATACTGTGCCGCCTTCTCCTCCTGCTGCATTTTTTCCTGCAGCGCGATGCGCGCGATTTCATCCTCGCCGGCTTTGAGCGCCAAGAGCGCTTGCTGCTCCCTGCGTTCCTTCATCTTCTCGGCCGAGGTGTACTGCTGACGGAGCGATGCCGCATGCGTCAAACACTGATGCAAAAGCCGTTCGGACTCTCGGATTTGCTCCGATTGGTTCGCCAGATATTTGTCAATCAAGCGTACCGGATCTTCCGCATTCTCCAGCATTTCGTTAAAATGCGCTACCGTTATGTCCCGGAATCGTTTGCCTAAACTCATGCTTTGGTCAACCACCTTTTCTCCTGAATTTCGTTAATGTTGTCTAGTAAGCTTTCTTGCCCCGGAGCATGGACACTCCGTACCAGATCAATCCGACAGCAATCAGAATTCCGATCAAGCCCGACAGCTTGCCGAGAAGAATCATTCCGCCCAAGACGATCAAAATCCAGCCGATGATGCTCTTTCCGTTTTTCAGCCCCAGAAATCCGAGACCCACCATCGCTGCCGGGAACAGGAATCCCATCAAATGATGCCCGAAGTGAAAGCCCATTTTGTTCAACAGGATCAAGGATCCGAAGGTGATCAACAGCAGCGCCAATCCGACATGTTTGTTCACTTTCATTTACTTCGCTCACCGCCTTTCGTTTCGTTGTCGGTCGTTTATGTCTTTATTTTAGGGGAATAGGGCTCCCTTCAAAACGGACCTACGGCGGTTTTTGAAACTGGACCTAAGTCCAGTAACCAACCCTCCTGCGGACAAGCAAGCTCCGGGACCGGCAGACCGCATGATAACGCGAACCACGGGCATAATAGACTTAACCAATTCAAGAACAGGATGGTAAACAAGATGAAATTCACAAAATACACAACCACGCTTTGGGCGGTCATCGCTCTTTTGCTGATGCTGCCGATGTTGGGAGCCGCCGTCGCCCCGAATTCGAATGCCGGTTCACAGCAGGAATCCGTCCCTGCTCCGGTACTCATCTATGACGTTAAGCAGGATAAAGTAGTCCAAGCGATTCCTAATACAGCCGAACTCCGCCAAGAGGCGTCGGACTGGTTTCAGCGAGTCGGAGGCTTATCCGGAAGATTCAGTGTCGGAGCGAACAGCGGTATTGTCATCCGGGTGCCGTTCCAGCCCCCGCTGCCCGTGACCAAGGCCGGTTTATCTTTTCAGTGCAAAGAACTGTTCGTCATCCTTCCCAGCCACGAAGAAAAAGAAAGCCCCCAGCTGCTGGCGTTCAGCACGGAGGACAAAACGTTCGTATTCGAATGTTCTTACCAAGTATTCGAGCCGTTTCTCAAAAAGTATAATATCGCTTTTGAAAGCTTATGACAGGGTTCGCCCGCTTCACTTAAGGAGAGATGCACGAATAAAATCGGAACCCCTCACCCCTGTATATGGGGTTTTCAACTCTTATGGGCACTATCCCTAAGGCTCAGATAATCGCAAACGTACAAGCGGTCCTTTTTAAAAAAACAACTAAAATAAATACTTGAAATCAGAGCGTATGTTCGATATAATTTGATTAGGAACATTTGTTCGGATGTCCATGATAGAACAATGAACTGAGCTATGGGGATAATGGCCATAAGGACTTTGAAGTACAATATATCATGGGATGAGCAGCGTCGAATTTCATTTCAGTTCACGCCACATCTCGAGATTTCAGCCACAGCAGCACCCGATTAGAAAAAATCAGGCAAATAGGTTTGACGCACGGGAATAAGCCGCTCCAACCTTTCGACCATTTCCGGCTTGCAATGCAACCTGCCTATTTCCCTCAAAAAACCCGGCCGCTGATAGCCCATGAGCATCGTAGACAATGTTTGAATGTCGCACTGTACTAATGGCCAATCCACCGTCGTTCCTGAATCATCAGCCACCCGCGCCGTTCCGGACTCATCTATCTTCACTTCGAACATCCGGTTGTTCCACTCTGCATGGGCATCCGACACGTCCAAAAGCAGCGTACTCTCTGTCCCTGAAGCGAAAGGATATTTCTCCAGAAAGCTTGCCGCATCTACGATCCGAGCCATAAAGTAAGGCACCAGCTCTTGCTTCACCCTGGGGTTGTCCAACAGGAAGGGCAGCCGATCATCCGAAGGTGCATTCACGATCAGCTTATCGATCATTGAATCGTGATCCGCCAAAAAACGCCACATTCCCATACGGGCCTCATGGTGCAGACTGACGAACTCATGAACTCTTAATACCCTTTCCTTTACCTGATAAAAAACGTATCCTGCCGGCTGGCCTTCCGTATCGTAATACACTGCGACTGTGCCCTGCTTATTTGCAAAAATGCGTTCCCGCCACCATGATTCATCTCTGACCAAAGCGCCGTTATACCGGGAGGCATATTTTCCGTAGATACTTCCCAGCAAAGGAAAATCCTGTCCGATGCGTAGGATGCGTCCAGGTTGTGGACCTACTTTCGGCAGCAGTCCCGAAGGAATCTCATAAATTTTGTAATCCGTATAGGTCTCCCAACCATATTTACGGTAAAACGCAAACTGAAAGGGATGCAAAAACGATATGGTTTGTCCTTTATCCCGCATGACGCGTAATGCATTGGCCAGCAATTGTGCTACAAGACCGCCGCGCCGGTACTCCGGCCACGTCGCCACTCCGGCGATGCCGCCCATAGCAAATGTTTTGCCCTGAATACGAGTCTCCAGGTTGAGAATCTTCATTTTGGAAGCCAGCCGTCCATCCACATATGCCCCCCACAATTCATCGGAGTGAAGGTTGGCTTTACGTCTCTCCCGCTCTCCCGGCGTAAGTACGTTTTGAAAAGCAAATTCGGACAGCTCCAGACTCTCTGCAAAATGCTCGCTTGGAATATTGCGAATCTCTACTTTTCTATTCATGCACTATCCCTTTCCTTCCCCTTACGATCATTTTCACGATTCGATCGATTTACAATTCGCCACCATTTCATTGTGCAGCAAACGCCGCTTTTAAACAACCTATTTCACCGGATCCGGCAGCGTACTCCTTAGAGGGACAGGTGTTTTTCCCCAATCCCCCCCAATTCGGGTATACGTCCAATCAGCAGACATTATTTCCTCATATCTTATATCAGATTTTCTGAAAGGGGGATATCACATGAGCTTTGCTGGAGGCTTCTTTACGACCACTGGTGTCATATTGGTACTCTTTATCCTTCTAGTTATTGTCTCCCGTGCATGGTTTATCTAATGCCCAAAAACCCAAAACCCCCGGCCGGGTTTTCGCCCTCCGGGGGTTTTCAATTTTGTCTTAATTCTCAGATAACCACATAATACGAACCTTCTCCCCCTGTGCTGCCCCCCTACCGCCCGAGGGAATGCAGATCAGGCAGTCGGCATCTTTAATCGACACCATGATACTTGATTTGTCGAGTCCAGCCGGCCGGACCTTTACCATACCGCCTTCGATACGCGAAGTTCCGCGCACATAACGGGGATACGCAGAGCCTTTGCTATAATCCACATCCAAAAAAGCCTCGGCTTCCGGCAGCAGTGGATGGTTCGCACCGAGAGACGCCTTCATAAACGGTCGAACGAGCAGCTCAAAGCCTACATAAGAGGCTCCGGGATTACCCGACAGCGCGAAAAGCGGCTTACCGTGCCACATACCGCATGATGTCGGGCTTCCCGGACGCATGGAAACCTTATTAAACAACAGGGTTCCGTCCCACCGTTCGAACAAATCGACCAGCACATCCTTATCGCCAACCGAGACGCCCCCGGTTGTAATCACGATATCAGCCCATTCGAGCGCAGCTAGCAGCTGTTTTTCTACAACCTCTGCCTCGTCAGGCAAAATCGGCATCATTTGTGGAAGCCCGCCTGCTCCCTTGACTTGGCAGGCCAGCATATAACTGTTGCTTCCGCGAATTTTACCGGGAGCAAGCGGTGAGTCCACAGGCAGCAGCTCGGAGCCGGTAGAAAAAATCGCCACCTTAGGCTGCTGAAAGACCGGTACGCGGTGGAATCCAAAGGTAGCCAGTATGGCAGCCTCACCCGGTCCGATGATACAGCCCCGTTCCAACAGCGGTACGCCCGGCGACACTTCCTGGCCTATCGGCGTGATGTTCTCGCCTGCTTTCATCGCTTTACGTATCCCTACAGTTCCATCCTTTGCATCCTCAGCCCTGTCAGTCATCTCCAGCATAATCACCGCGTCAGCGCCTTCCGGCACGACAGCTCCGGTCATGATCCGTGACGCTTGTCCCGGTCCGATCGCTTTGGTCGGTACCGAGCCGCAGGGGATCATTTCCGTGACCTCCATCCTAATAGGAGCATCAGCTGCAGCCGACGTCGTATCTACTGCTCTCACCGCATACCCGTCTACTCCCGACCTGCGAAAATGCGGCACCGGCTCGTGTGCGGTCATGTCCTGTGCCAGTCTTCTCCCAAATGCTTCCTCCAGCGGAACCTCTTCTGTCTTCATCAGCTGTGCTTGCTGAAGCACTTGCCGCTGCGCTTCCTCTAAAGTCACTGCCCTCCGGCCAAATCTTAAACTGCCCACGTGTTACCCTCCAATTCGCGAAGTACGTCTGACTGTCGGTGTATGGTTCTGCTCTTCGCTCTGAAGCCTATTCATCATCTCATGAAATAACCGCTTCCAAGGCTCAAAAGCTTATTATACTCATCCGGATTGTTAATGTTTCCTGTAAAATCAGTCGGAATCCCCAGTTCTGCAAAGAATGAGGCATCCGCTTCCTGCACACGAAGCTCACGGAGCAAACGCATCATCCGGTAATCTTCTTCAGCGAGCAGGCGCTCCACGATTTGAAGGCATCGACGGTGGTACAAGCCATGCAGCGGATGCAAACGTTCATGCAGCCGCGCAATCACCGCATCGCTATCGGTATCTTTTCGCAACCCGCTCATCGCTTCCGCGGCTCGGGCATTGACCAAGGGCATATCGCAGCCGACAACCCACAATTCGTCGTTACGTACGGCGGTCATGGCTGCCTGCAGCCCGGCAAGCGGTCCTTTCCCCGGCTGCAAATCGGGAATGACGCGAACGGCTCCGGCGAATGGCTTCAGTTCATCCTCATACCGCTCTGGCTCTTGGGTTACTAGAATCAGCTCACTGCAGACCCTGCCAAGCTCCGTCAGCTGCCTAGCCAAAAACGTCCGGCCTTCGTACTTTAGCAGCGCCTTGCTGTCACCGCCCATGCGCCGGTTCAATCCGCCGGCCAAGATGATGCCCGACCTTTCCGTTTCCTTTGGGCTTCTGTCTTGCATCGGACAAACCCCCGCCTTTATGCTCGTTCTTATTTCATTCCTTACTATAGGACAAAGAAGATGGAATGTCTATGGTTGATAGCTCTCAGTCACGCAAGGGTCATTCTCGCTGCCTCGCGACTTCCATGCCCGCTGCCTGAAATGAAAAAAACCTGAACCATTCTCCGGTCCAAGCTTTTTCCTAGCGGATTCATATATTATTGTAAATAACCCATTATAATGCCAGCCGTTTCTTCAATCGCTTTGTCCGTTACATTAATGACCAAGCAGCCCACCTGCTTCATCAAGTCTTGGGCGTATCGAAGCTCTTCGTCGATTCGTTCCATGGTTGCATACTTTGCTCCAAAAGGGAGCCCTACGGCCTTCAACCGTTCCGTACGAATTTTGTACAGCTTCTCGGCATCCATCGTTAGGCCGACGATCCGGTTACTCGGCACGAGGAACAACTCCTTAGGCGCCTTTACCTCCGGTACCAGCGGAAGATTGGATACCTTGATCCCCTTGTGAGCCAAAAAAATGCTCAGCGGCGTCTTGGAGGTTCGCGATACGCCGATCAGAACCAGTTGGGCCTTCAGCAGCGCACTCGTGTCGCGTCCGTCATCACATTTGACGGCAAATTCAATGGCTTCCACCCGGCGGAAATAATCTTCATCCATCAGATGGAGAAGACCCGGCTTACGTTTGGGCGCATCGTTAAATGTGTCGACAAACGCCTCCATCATCGGTCCCATGATATCCACGGCTCTGACACCCAGCCGGATCGCTTCCTCCTTCATGGTCTCTCTCAGTTCTGGCTGTACCAGCGTATATGCGACAAAACCGCCCCTTTGGGCAGCCTCCTCCAATATTGTACGGATCTCATCCTCACTCTTGATATGACCGATTCGTTTCGTTCTCACCTGATGTGCGTCAAACTGTCGAATCGTCGCTCTCACGACCGCCTCGGCCGTTTCTCCGACGGAATCCGAACAGATTGTAATTTCATACGACTGATCTTCACTCATCCGGTTCCTTCTCCTTTTATCCGCAAAATCCTTAATGGCCAACAGCCATATCCAGCAAAATTTTTGTCATAATGGTTTTGGTTATTCTGCCGACCACATCCCAACGGGGGATACCTCCCGTCTGCTCGAGCTTCGACGGTACGACTACCGGCAAGCTGTCCACCTGGTGATTAATCATTTTCTTAGCCGCATCGACCACCGATTCATCAGGCGACACGTGAATGACGTTGGGCTCGCGCGTCATCACCATACTGACGGGCATGGTGGCAGCATTCGTATTGCCGAATGTAAACTTGAGCAGGTCCTTGCGTGATATGATACCGGACAAGCACCCCTGATCATCCACGACGATCAAGCTGCCCACATTTTCCATAAAAAGTGAAACAACAGCATCGCCTACGGACGCATTTTCCTTCACAATAACAGGAAGCGCCTGCACTTCTTTAACTTTCGTATTCAACAGCTTCCTGGATGCATGGAGACCCGGAGACATAGCCGAGCCCGGTGTATACCCTACCTTCGGCTTGGCGTCTATGAGGCCCAGCATCACAAGCAGCGCCAGGTCCGATCGTAACGTCGGGCGGCTAAGCCCAAGCATTTCCGCTATTTGTTCGCCTGTAATTGGCGCATTTGCTTTTACCAGTTCTACGATCTGTAATTGGCGTGCAGTCAGTTCGATGACCGGTCCCTCCTCATTTCAAAGCAGCCACTGCTGTCTGCCTTTTGATTCCTATCCAATTGTACCAAAAATGCTCTCAAACTCATAGAACTGTAACTCAGTTTATTTTACCGATGAATTATGGTGTACTTTTATCGCAATGTTGCTTTATTTATTGCGTATTATTTAATATTTAATTATACTATATATAATTGTAAATGAACACCATTATTGTTGGGAGGCACGAATGGGATGGAAAGGGAATTGGCGCTCGAGATAGTACGAGTCACAGAACTCGCCGCATTATCGGCTGCAAAATGGATGGGCCGGGGCGATAAAAATCAGGCAGATGGAGCTGCAACCGCAGCGATGCGCGCCATGTTCGATTCTGTATCCATTCGGGGAACCGTAGTGATTGGTGAGGGCGAAATGGATGAAGCTCCTATGCTTTATATTGGGGAGCAAGTCGGCAACGGACAAGGACCAGAGGTTGACGTAGCCGTCGATCCGCTTGAGGGTACCGAGCTTGTAGCCAAAGGGCTTAACAATGCCCTAGCCGTTATCGCCATCGCAGGTAAAGGAAATTTACTGCATGCCCCGGATATGTATATGGAGAAAATAGCGGTAGGACCTGCGCTTGCCGGACAATTAAGTTTGACCGAACCGCTGGAAAAGACGCTGAAGCGTGCTGCTGAAGTGCTCGATAAACCACTAAGCAACTTGACGATCATGATTCTTGACCGGGAACGGCATCGCGAACGAATCGAGACCTTGCGCCGAGTAGGCGTACGGATTAAATTCTTGAGCGACGGCGATGTAGCCGGGGCCATAGCGCCTGCCTTATCCGAATCCGGAATCGACATGTACGTAGGCTCCGGCGGAGCCCCTGAAGGGGTACTGGCGGCCGCGGCACTGCGATGCTTGGGCGGAGAACTGTTAGGCCGACTACTGCCGGCGAACGATGAAGAATATGACCGCTGTATTGCTATGGGTATCAAGGATCCGCACAAAATATTGACAATGAACGATATGGTTGGAACGGATGATGTTATCTTTGCGGCTACCGGCATTACCCCGGGAGAAATTTTGAACGGCGTCCGGTATATGCCTAACTTGAGGGCGGAGACGCATTCGATCGTCATGCGCGCAAAAACCCGTACGATCCGTTTTATCCAATCGAGCCATTATTTACCTAATAAACAATTACTTCAAGAAACCTATATTTAATTTAGGGCGGTTGATTTCTTCCTTTCCTGTGTTACTATTTACTTAGAATAAATGGATATGGGAGAAGGAATAACGCATGGATATCCTGTTTTATACCGTCGTCGGTCTGATTGCCGCCACGTTCGGAAGCTTGGTCGGCCTCGGCGGCGGTATTATTATTGTCCCCGCGCTTGTTTACTTGGGGCCTTATTTTATTGGCGAATCCATTCCGATTTCAACCGCCGTTGGAACATCGTTAGCCGTTCTTATTTTCACAGCTTTATCTTCTACAGTAACCTTTTTTAAACAAAAACGAGTCGATTTTAAAAGCGGGTGGCTCCTTTTCATCACCTGCGGTCCCGGAGCCATGCTTGGTTCCTACACTACGCAATACGTCAATGCCAAGTCGTTTCAGCTGGGCTTCGGAATATTCATGCTGTTTATGGCCGTCCTGCTTATACTTCGGGATTACCTCAAGCCGTTGGATATCAAGTGGAGCATTGAGCGAACGTATACGGACGGGAAAGGGCAAACCTTTCAATACGGTTACAGCGTTCTACCGGTGCTGGTCATCGGGCTCGCCGTCGGATTCATTGCCGGGTTGTTTGGCGTCGGCGGGGGAGCCCTGCTCGTACCGGTTATGGTTATTTTATTTCGTTATCCTCCCCATGTGGCTACTGCAACATCCATGTTTGTTATTTTACTCTCCGCTCTGATGGGAAGCACCACTCATTTTGCACTGGGTGAAGTGAATTTATGGATGGTGCTTGGATTAGCGCCAACCGCCATCGTTGGAGGGTGGCTGGGTGCAGTCATTGCAAGCCGGCTCGGCAGTAAAAAGCTGCTTTGGGTGCTTCGTGTCACCTTCTTGCTTGTAGCGTTGAAGATGATATGGGAAGGCGCATTTTTAAGCTGAAGACAAATATTCATATGTAAGTCAATTATAGCCGCACGGACAGAAGGCTCATAAGGGATAATTCCCTCCTCCTTATCCAAAACTAAAAGAACTGTATGTTTAGTGATAAGGGGGAGCCTTTTATGTATCGACAACCGTTCGCGGCTTTTTTCTATGCTTTAATGTTGGGTATGCTCTTATCTTCCTGTACCGGGACTACGAATGATGATTCAGATATGCCCAATCCTGAGCCGCAATCATTCCTACAGGCCAATCGTATTTCCAAGCTGGAACCACCGATTCCCGATCAAATCATTCCGATCCCGGAACGTAAGCCAGACCATCAACAATCAACTCAGGAGTCTCCTCCCCCGGCGGCGGCTACGGTAGAAAAACCAGTGGCTCAGCCGGAAGCTAAGCCCAAATCCACTCCAATCCAAAAGGCAAACAAGAAGAGGTCACCTTCTTCGGAAAAACCCGCCAGGGAGGTGGCTACTCGGAACAAAGCGTTAACTTTATCCCAGTTAGTTAAAAAGTATCCTGATCTATTGCTGCTCAAAGGTCCTGAAGCATCGAGACAAGTGGCTCTCACTTTCGATGACGCACCGGATAAGCAGTATACTCCTCAAGTGCTAAATGTATTAAAACAATACAATGTCCGAGCTACATTCTTTATTCTGGGGTCCCAAGCAGAACAACATCCTGAGATCGTCAAGCGCATTGCGCGAGAAGGGCATGTGATCGGAAACCATTCCTATAATCATAAGCTGTTCACTAAACTATCTGACGAGAGCTTTAAATCTCAGGTGCTGCTTACACAAGCATCTTTGAAGTCTCTGATCGGCTATTCCCCCAGATTGATTCGGCCTCCTTTCGGAGAGATTAATGAAAATCAACTGTTGTGGGCTTCCATGCAAGGTTACCGCATCGTCAATTGGAATGTCGATTCGGAGGATTGGAAACAGCTCAATCGGGAACAAGTCACAAACAATATTTTAAACCATGTAAAAAAGGGATCGATCGTTCTTCAACACTCCGGCGGCGGACCTGGACAAAACTTAAGCGGAACCGTCGAAGCTCTACCCACCGTCATCCAAACCTTGCAGTCGCGCGGTTACCAGCTTGTCACTTTACCCGAGCTGCTTCAAGTGTCCAAACAGTTAAAGTAGCAGCATTTTCGTATTCAGGCACAAATCTTCATCCGCTCAATGAGCTGACTTACGGCGAGCCTGCTTTAGGCCTGGTTACTGCGTTCCAACTAATCTGATGGTCATTATGTCTAACTTGGCAGGCGCATTACGCAAAAGAGCTCTTAGGATTTATTATCCTAAGAGCTCTTTTCCATGTTGAATACCGGCGAGAGGACTCGAACCTCCACCCTTTCGGACTCGATTTTGAGTCGAGCGCGTCTGCCATTCCGCCACGCCGGCAAATAAAATTTACTCCGTGCCCTGAGAGATTCGAACTCCCGACCTTTTGATTCGTAGTCAAACGCTCTATCCAGCTGAGCTAAGGGCACATGTTTATTTAATTAATTGTTGGAGTGGTGCCGAAGACCAGACTTGAACTGGTACGGTAGTCACCTACCGCAGGATTTTAAGTCCTGTGCGTCTGCCGATTCCGCCACTCCGGCAAAAGAATGGAGGCGCCACCCAGATTCGAACTGGGGGTAAAGCTTTTGCAGAGCTCTGCCTTACCACTTGGCTATGGCGCCGTATAATGGAGCGGAAGACGGGATTCGAACCCGCGACCCTCGCCTTGGCAAGGCGATGCTCTACCCCTGAGCCACTTCCGCATATTAAATATCGGACCCAAGTTGAATAGTTTTCTCCAAGAGTCCGTTACTGGGGATCTAGGATTCGAACCTAGGCATGACGGAGTCAAAGTCCGTTGCCTTA
>NZ_JALJRM010000036.1:0-49356 GCF_024519685.1 Paenibacillus sp. Pae15
TCACCCGGATTTCCCGGTTCCCTTTGGCTTTCGTGCAGGCATCCTTCAAAGGACAGCCTGTACACTCCCGACTCCGGAATAGTGCTCCAGCTTGACGTACTTTTCCTCGACGAGAAAACCCAAAATGGCTGTAAAAACCGTTTCAAGGACGTCTTTCATCCGCTCGGAGCGGAAGCGGTTAATGGTGCGGAAATCCGGCCGCTGTCTGGCCGCAAGCCACATGAACATGATATTTTCGCGGACGGCTTTGCGATCTGACGAGAGGAATAGATTCGCTGGGTGTAGGCGTACACGTTGACTTTCGCAAGCATTTTCGGATGGCAGCTATCCTGCCCCCCACCCGGGTAAGCAGCTGCAAAGATATTGTCGTCTAACCGATTAACCGCATCATTGACAATGCGGACCAGATGCCCCGCGGGAATATCTTCTTCTAAATCCATTGGCAGACAGAGTTGATCCATGTTATATTGAATGTACAAAAGAAGCCCTCCTTTGAATGGTTGCTCGTCACTTCCATTTACTAAGGTTTGGCTTCTTTTTGTTTTACAAAATTAAAAAAGGGGGTATCCCCGTCACCTCAGTGACCTCCATCCGATTCAAGGTTCCGAACAATCTGGTCAAAAAGCGGCATCGAGTTTAAAGACTATGAATGGCCGGAACCAGTACTTCCTAAATTCAGAGAGCATTAAAACGAAGTAACCGACTTCAATCAAGTCGGTTACTTTTTCATATATTGAACTTTTTACTAGCCAGTTGCTCTAAGACTGAGTCAAACCGTACGGGGGACGGTTTATATCCAAATGCTATTGGCTGGAATGAATCATTGTATGGGGTTTCAGGCCAAACGATTTCTAAAGAGAAAATACGGGAACATTAGGTGTGATCACAAGCATTAATCTTCCCATGCCAATAAAACCAGGTGAATCGAATAGCTTAATTATACAGGAAAAAAGGTACAGCCTTCTCATTTATTTTAGGGACTGTACCTTTTTTAATCCAAAGGGACTTTTTCAGTGGCCTCCCCTAACAGAGGGGTTTTCTTTTACCGACAATATGATAAAGTATTAGGACCAATTTACAACGAATCGATGACCGATTGAATCTCACGCAAGCTTTTGATTTCGTGCGACGGTACGATGTCATCCGTACGCTTTAGGCCGTGGCGGTTGATCCACATATTGCGCATACCGACGGTATTGGAGCCGAGAATATCCGTCGTCAGCTTATCCCCGATCATCACACCTTCATCCGCTTGAATCCCTAACAAACCCATTGCGTGTTCAAAGATCGCAGCCGCCGGCTTCCCTTGACCGAAATCTCCGGAGATGACGATATGATCAAAATACGGAGCAAGCTCAGGAACGCCTGCCAGCTTTTCCTGTTGCAAATCGGGCGAACCGTTCGTCAAAAGGAGCAGCTGGTACCGGCCCTTCAGCTGCTCCAGCACCTCGAATGTTTCCTCATAGACGATAGGGCGATTTCTTCGTTCTACGGGAAACAGCTCTCCAAGTTTATAGCCAAGCTCCTTGTCTTCAATGCCTACCGCTTTCAACCCGCGTGTCCAAGACTCGGTACGGTATTGGGGAGCCAGCGCTTGAAGCTTGCGAAATTCTTCTTGTTTCCCTTGGGTAAAATGCGCCCAGAGTCCTTCAAACGGGTTAATTCCGATCATTTTTGTGAACGGGAACGTCTCGTACGATTCATATAAAGCGCGGGCTTCACGTCGTACGGCTTCCTCCAACTGATCCGGATCCACTTGATAATGTTTAGCCGCTTCAGCACAGGTTGCTTGAAAAGCTTCTTTCACACTGCGGTCGTCCCACAGCAGCGTATCATCCAAATCAAAAAGTACTGCTTTGATCGCCATAAAAAGTGTTCCTCTTTCCAGATGTTAATCTTGTATTAACGTTACGTTGTATTTTTCAGCATACTCCTGAAGCTTGATTCTGGCGGAATCGATCGGAAACATATGATAGATCTTGGTGAAAACCCACCGTTTTCCTTTTGCCTTAAAGTTAATGACTATCGCGTCTTTGCTTATGGTAATATCCTTGATTTGGTCCGCGTCATAAAAACGGTCCCCACCAAATCGGCGGGAAGATAAGGTTTTTTTATCGATTTTCAAAAAAGGGCGCCGAATCCAATAAATCAGTAACGCCAGAAATATATAGCTTGCTCCTGTAATCCAATACAGCTGTTCTTGCCCGGGTTGATTCCGAAACACGATAAAGCAAAAAACACCGGTAGCCACGAGCAGCATCGGCAAAAACCAGCTCCGGCCTTTGAATATGACCGAACCGTCGGCATTTACTCCCGATATCTCACCTTTTCCGCTCTTCCTCCGCTGCATATTAGAAATTTTCGTATTTTTACGAACCATACGTTCCCACTTACGTGACATGATGAGTGCCCCTTATATCGTCATTTACACCTTGCGCGAAAATTTATCAATAAATCGGGTTGGATATTCGTATTCCAGAGCGCTTACATCATCCAGACGCTGCCACAAGGAGTCGTCCAGCTTCCAATCCACCGCTCCCATGTTTTCCTCGAATTGTTCCAATGTCCGCGCGCCAAAAATAGGAGAAGTGATGCCCGGTTTATGAATCAACCAGTTCAATGCCACCTGAGCCGGGGTCTTGTCCGTCTCATGGGCAACCGAAATCAATTCATCCAGAATGCGGAAGTTTTTCTCCGTATTGCGAATTTCCCAACGGCTTTCTCCCGTTTTAGACGCCAAACGCCCTTCCGTCGGTTCCTGTCCACGAACATATCTTCCTGTCAAGAAGCCGCCGCCAAGAGGAGCCCAAGGGATCACACCAACGTTTTCCTCCAAACAAAGAGGCAAAACCTCACGATCCATTGTACGGCATACTAAACTGTACTGCGGTTGAATGGAGATAAAACGGGCATAACGATTAAAGTCACTGATGCTTAATGATTTCATCAGCTGATAGGCCAAAAAGTTGGAGCAGCCGATATACCGTACTTTGCCTGAAGTAACCAGATCATCCAAAGTTCTCAATGTTTCTTCTATGGGCGTAATTTGATCCCATACATGCATTTGATATAAATCGATATAATCAGTGCCTAATCGACGAAGACTGGCTTCCACACCGTCGAGAATATGTTTTCGGGATAAACCGACGTGATTGACATTATTACCTGTAGGAAAGCGTACCTTGGTCGCCAAGATCACATCGGAACGACGCTCCCGAATCGCTTTTCCCACGATCTCTTCGGAAACACCGGAGACATACACATCCGCCGTATCAATAAAGTTTCCTCCGCGATCCAAAAAACGATGAACCATTTCAATCGAGTCTTGTTCGTTTGTCGTATTTCCGAATGTCATTGTTCCTAAACAAAGCTCGGAAACGGCAATTCCGCTTTTGCCCAAAACACGATAATTCATCCCTTAACCCCCCTTCTTACTTCTTCTCTTCCTGATCAACAAACTTGATGTTATCCAGTTGACCACGCAAGGAGGTTTTAAAAGAATCGATATACTTCCTTCTTAATCCATTGCGTTCATCCAGTTCGGCATCGGTTAGCCCTTCCGATTTCGCTTTGCGGGCCAATTCGTTAATTCGCCGCACCAATGCATCATGATTCGATTCACTCATGCCGATCCTCCCGGTAATGTCATTTCAAATTATACTTTGACATTACCGAATCTGATTGTCAAGAGAAGCAATACGGCACATGCGCAGCGATTAGGGAAGCAACAATTTTTGTCCTACTTGCAAATGGGAATTCTTAAGATGGTTGATCCCTTTGATCTGATGTATATATTCCCTTATATCCTGTCCTTGGTCCGCATATTGAGAGGCAATGCTCCAAAGCGTGTCCCCCGATTCAACCTCCACGTAAGAATATATCTGAGGCTGCGAGGATGCCGCATGAACATCTTGGTCAAAAAAGAAGCTGAACATCGTAGAGATAAAGAACACTGCACAAAAAAGCAAGGCACCCAAAACGGCAGCGTGAACATATGTTCCCTTATTATTATCATTATGCTTGGTTAGCATTACCTGGCGGGAATGATAGTTATGTATAAGCCGAGAATTTTGAATCATCATGATCGACCTCCAAACATTTGTTCTGTTTTTAATCTATCAGGAACATTTGTTTGTGTCAACCATTTATTCGAACTTATGTTTGTACGAACTCCGGTTCTATGTTATACTTCTAAGTAATGATTACCAAAAATGGAGTGATGATCTTGAGCAAAATTTCCAATCGGCAGCAGGCGATTCTAGACTTTATCAAGAATGAGGTCAGAGAAAAAGGCTATCCCCCTTCAGTAAGAGAGATCGGAGAGGCTGTGGGACTGGCATCCAGTTCCACAGTTCACGGGCACTTGGAACGTTTGGAAAAGAAAGGAATGATTCGCAGAGACCCGACGAAGCCGAGAGCTATTGAAATATTGGACGGAAGCTCGGCGGACGGCGCATTCTCCGTATCGGTTGCCAGAGTGCCTTTGATCGGGCGCGTTACCGCCGGCGTACCTATTACCGCGACGGAGAACATCGAGGATTACTTCCCGCTGCCCAGCCATTATGTAAAAAATGATAACGTCTTTATGCTAAGCGTAATCGGAGAAAGTATGATCGAGGCCGGTATTCATAACGGGGATTATGTTATCGTACGCCAGCAGCAAACCGCCAATAACGGAGATATTGTCGTTGCCATGACCGAAGACGATGAAGCGACAGTGAAAACCTTTTATAAGGAAAAGGATCATATTCGACTGCAGCCTGAGAACCCGACGATGGAGCCGCTGAGACTCAAGAACGTCACGATCTTGGGCAAAGTCATTGGTGTATTCAGAAATATTCAATAATTTTTTCCCTTTCACCGCCGATTCCGCCGGTTGAAAGGGATTTTTTATATCAACGCATTTATGGCGAGTCTTTGGAAAGCGAGGAAGGATTTTACCGCTGAAATCCACTTTTTATGAGCCCAGTGCACCGCAGGAAATCTTGTTGAGCGTTTGCAAGCATATGATCTGCGTAAAATAAGCCTGTTCCGGCGTTATGCGGATAAGCGGCTTGTTTAGGCTTGTTTATATATGATGCTCAATTAGAAAAACCAAAAATCTACGTCGTCACCATAGCTCCACCGTTGACATGAACAACCTCACCGGTCACATAGCTGGAATCATCTGATGCCAGAAACACGTAAGCCGGAGCCAGCTCGAACGGCTGCCCTGCACGCTTCATCGGAGTATCCAGGCCGAAGCGCGATACTTCATACGCCGAATAGCTGGAGACGATCAGCGGAGTCCAGATTGGCCCCGGAGCGACGGCATTGACCCGAATTCCCCGTTTCACCAAGGATAGAGCCAGCGAACGCGTGAACGAGACGACGGCTCCTTTTGTGGAAGAATAATCGATCAGCTCGGGTGCACCTCTATATGCGGTGATCGAGGCCGTATTCACAATCGCGCTTCCCGGCTTCAGATAGGGAAGCGCGGCTTTCGTCATATAGAACATCGGGTAAATGTTCGTGCTGTACGTATTGTGCAGCTGTTCGGCGGAAATGTCGGACACGCTTTCCTGCGGAAACTGAACGGCCTGATTCAAAATCAAGATATCGATTTTTCCAAAGGTGCGGAGCGTTTGATATACCGCTTCCCGGCACACCGTTTCCATCCTCAGGTCGCCGGGTATGAGCAAGCATGCTCTGCCGAGCTGCTCGATGCGCTGTTTTGTTTCGTATGCGTCCCGATGCTCATATAAATACGGGATGGCTATATCGGCTCCTTCCTTGGCAAAGGCGACGGCGACCGCCCGACCGATGCCGCTGTCACCGCCGGTAACGATTGCAACCTTGCCGCGCAGCTTGCCGCTGCCGACGTAGTGCGGGTTTTCAAAAATCGGACGGGGCGTCATTTTGTACTCCAGTCCGGGCTGCACCGGCTGATGTTGAGGCGGGAATGCAACCGGCTCCTCGGTACATTTCGTTTCTTTTCCATAATAGGGATAAACGGGTATCATATTGACCTCCTGAACTTCTTATTCAGATGGCCTATTGTATTCCAGCAGGATCGTAACTGTGCAGCCTGGCTGGAACTTGCGTCCACTCCGCTAAGGGAAAAAGCGATGGCCGCGCCTATGGAGCCTCATTCTACTTACAGAGGTCAGCCAAAAAAACGAATAATGCCCACAAAAAGAAAAATCCCTTAACGCTTAAAGCGCCAAGGGATTCCCCGATTAATAAAGCGTCAAATATTGATCCCGCTCCCATTGATGAACCTGAGTGCGGTAAATGTCCCACTCGATCTCTTTCAGCTCTATGAAGTGTGCAAGTGCGTGATCGCCGAGCGCGTCGCAAATGACATCGTCGCGGAGCAGCTCGTCCAACGCCTGCTTCAAATCAAGCGGAAGACTTGGAATGCCTTGCTCTTCCCGCTCTTCTTCACTCATCACATAAATGTTGCGGTCCGTTGGAGGCGGCAGTTGCATTTTGTTCCGGATGCCATCGAGACCGGCCTTCAGCATGACCGCCAGAGCCAGGTAAGGATTCGCCGCCGGATCCGGATTCCGCACTTCCACGCGTGTGCTGACGCCACGGGATGCAGGAATACGAATCATCGGGCTGCGGTTGCTTGCAGACCAAGCCACATAACAAGGCGCCTCATAACCTGGTACAAGCCGCTTGTAGGAGTTGACCGTCGGATTGGTTATTGCGGCAAAAGCGCGGGCATGCCGCAGTATGCCGGCCATGTATTGTCTGGCTGTCTCGCTTAAGCCCAGCTTATCGCTCTCATCATAGAACACATTCTCTTTGCCGTTGAACAATGATTGATGGCAATGCATTCCGGAACCGTTCACTCCGACCAAAGGTTTCGGCATAAACGTGGCGTGCAGACCGTGCTGTCTGGCAATGGTTTTGACGACCAGCTTGAAGGTCTGAATTTGATCCGCGGCTTTAATCGCGTCCGCATATTTAAAATCGATCTCATGCTGACCCGGAGCCACTTCGTGGTGAGATGCTTCAATTTCGAATCCCATTTCTTCCAGCGTAAGTACAATTTCACGACGGCAGTTCTCGCCAAGGTCGGTTGGTGCCAAGTCAAAGTAGCCGCCCTGGTCGTTTAATTCTGTCGTCGGATTGCCCTTCTCGTCGGTTTTGAACAAGAAAAACTCAGGCTCAGGCCCGACGTTCATTGCGGTGAAGCCCATTTCTTCGGCTTCTCTCAATACGGATTTCAGAATACCGCGCGGGTCGCCCGGGAACGGACGGCCATCCGGCAAATACACGTCGCATATTAAGCGGGCAACACGGTCTTCCGTTACCCAAGGGAACACGACCCAAGTATTCAGATCGGGGTATAAGTACATATCCGATTCTTCAATGCGCACATAACCTTCAATCGAGGAACCGTCGAACATCATTTTGTTATCGAGGGCTTTCTCCAGTTGACTTACAGGAATTTCCACATTTTTGATGGTTCCAAGCAAATCTGTGAACTGAAGTCGAATGAACCTTACGTTTTGTTCCTTGGCGATGCGCAGAATATCTTCTTTGGTGAAATTCTTATCTGTCACTGTGAAATCTCCTCCTTAAACTAAGTGGCAAAATTAACGGAGCATGCCCGGTACGCTTGAAAACGGTACCGGACATGCTCCGGTCAAAGCCTACTTTCTGAAAAAACGGGATAATTCTCCCTGGATCAAGGACACTTGATTAGGACGCCGGCCTCCACCCAAGAGCTGTTGTTTCAGTATCCGGTGAAGCTGCGTGTCGCTCAGCTCTCTACGCTTGACTTCCGTCTGCTCATTGAGTATGGTAGCATCCTCGGAATCCTTATCAACCGGCAGCAGCACCTGCTTGATCCCGGCGATGTTAACGCCTTTCTCGATCAAATCCTTGATCTCGAGGAGACGTTCTACATCATTAAACGAATACAACCTTTGGTTTCCTCCGGTCCGGGCCGGGATGACGAGCTCATGCTGCTCGTAGTACCGGATTTGTCTGGCGGTCAAATCGGTCAGCTTCATTACGATGCCGATCGGAAAGAGCGCCATATTTCTGCGGATTTCATCAGTCATGACCATCACTCCTAAGCTACTCTGGAACCTTACCTCTATTGTAACCTTACCGGAAAACATATGTCAAGCTGTGTTAGGTTTATGCCATATGTTATTTTTGATTACAGCGGCTAACTTCCTATAGCAATAAGTCCTGCTCCTGAGCAGCAGCCGTCAGAGCTTGTCCGCGGCTTTGGCAAGTGAAATAGCTGGCCGAGCTGCGGGAATTAAGCGAGCAGTCCCCGGTCGATCATGTTTTGAATGGCCGTCAGCACACCCATCTTGCAATGGGAGTAGGTTAATCCTCCCTGCATATAAGCGATATAGGGCTCCCTGATCGGAGCGTCGGCAGACAGCTCCAGGCTTCCGCCCTGGATAAAGGTACCTGCAGCCATAATGACGGGATGCTCGTAGCCGGGCATGTCCCATGGTTCCGGCACGACGTGAGCGTCAACCGCGGCGGCTTGCTGAATCCCTTGTACAAAAGCGATTAAATGCTCGGCGCCCGTGAATTGAATCGCTTGGATAAGATCGGTGCGAGGGTCGCTCCAATGCGGGCTTGTCGTAAATCCGAGCTGCTCGAACACCGCGGCGGCGAACACCGAGCCTTTCACGGCTTGTCCAACCAGATGAGGAGCCAGAAACAAGCCTTGATAGATGGATCTTGTCGTACCGAGCATAGCCCCGACTTCCCCCCCGATCCCCGGAGCGGTTAATCGATACGAAGCCAGCTCTACATACTTGGCTTTGCCCGCGATATATCCCCCGGTCTCCGCCAAGGCTCCTCCCGGATTTTTAATCAGCGAGCCCGCCATCAGATCGGCACCGACCTCGGTCGGCTCGACCAGCTCTGTGAACTCACCGTAGCAGTTATCGACAAAGACGATGATATCGGGACGGATTTCCTTGACAAAACGAACCATCTCGGCAATCCGGGAAACGGTGAAAGACGGCCGCCAGGCATAGCCGCGCGACCGCTGGATTCCGACCACCTTGGTGCTCGGGCCGATCCGGCGGGCAATTTCGGCATAATCGGGCGATCCGTCCTCGAGCAATCCCACCTCGCCATACGAAATTCCCCAATCCTGCAAAGATCCGTTTCCGTCACCCGGCTTCCCAATGACCTTATGCAGCGTATCATAAGGTCTTCCGGTGATCATGAGCAGCTCGTCACCCGGCCGGAGCACGCCGAACAATGCCGTGCCGATCGTATGGGTTCCCGATACGAAATGGGGACGGACCAGGGCCGCTTCCGCCCCGAACACATCGGCATATACGAGATCCAGCACTTCACGGCCGCGGTCGTTATACCCATAGCCCGTAGAAGCGGCAAAATGATAATCGCTCACTTTGTGCTTTTGAAAAGCGCGAATGACCTTCCATTGATTCCGGTCGACCACACGGTCAATATCTTTCAGCTTCTCCTCGATTTTTTGCTCAGCTTGCTCCATCAAACGGAGCACTCGATCCGTAAACATACCCTAGACGTCTCTCCCTTGTTCTCCCTCAGCAGGCCGGACTGCATCGTAGGCAGCCAGCATATAACCGATTTTATCGAATGCCTTGTGATTTACTCTTACCTTAAACAGCATATCGCTGCCGTCAACCTCATTCTCAAGCACCTCGCCAATGCGGTAGACCAGCGAGATCATATCCCCTTTGTCCGCCGGAATCCGGAAGGAACGGCTGCCGCCCGTCATACGGACTTCAATCCGCTCTTTGAGCCGAAGTAAATCTTCCTCCCGAAAAGCGGATATTTTCAGGAATTCCCCTTCCGTCGTCAGCATATCGGCCTGCTCCGGCGGGCAAAGATCGATTTTGTTGAATACCGTTATCCGATCTTTCCCGTGGGCGCCCAGTTCTTCAAGCACTTGGTCGACCACCTGCATCTGGGCTGCCATCATCTTGGAAGAGCTGTCCACAATATGCAAAATCAAATCGGCTTCGCAGACTTCTTCCAATGTGGCCCGAAAAGCAGCTACCAAATCATGCGGCAGGTTCTGAATGAAGCCTACCGTATCCGTAACCACGATCTCCAATCCGTTTGGCAGCTTCAGCGAACGCGACGTCGGATCAAGCGTGGCAAACAGCTGGTTCTCGACATATACATCCGCATGGGTCAGCTGCCTCAATAATGTCGATTTACCCGCGTTCGTATAGCCTACCAGCGCGGCTTGATACACACCGGACTTCTTGCGTCTTTCCCGGTGCAGACTCCGATGCCGGACAACCTCCTGCAGCTGCCGCTTCAGCTCGCTGATCCGGTTGCGGATATGACGGCGGTCTGTCTCGAGCTTCGTTTCCCCGGGACCGCGCGTTCCGATACCTCCACCGAGCCGGGACAGATTTTTGCCCTGACCGTACAGCCGCGGCAGCAGATAGGTCAGCTGGGCCAGCTCCACCTGAATAATCCCCTCCCGCGTTTTTGCGCGCTGCGCGAAAATATCCAATATGAGCTGTGTCCGGTCGATGATTTTGACATCCAGAAATTGCTCCAGATTCCGCACCTGAGCTCCCGAGAGCTCCTGATCGAAAATGGCGGTATTCGCCCCGGTTTCCTCGATCATGGCTTTGAGCTCCTCGGCCTTGCCCCTGCCGATAAACCATTTGGAATCGGCATATTCCTTATTTTGCGTAAGCGAGCCGAGCACTTGTACCTTTGCCGTCTCCGCCAGACTGGCGAGCTCGGAAAGCGAAAATTCCGGATCATAGGCTTCCCGCATTTTTTGCTCAGCGGTAACGAGACTGACCAGGATGGCCTTTTCCTGTGCGTTCGGCATCACTTCGTAAGATGTTTTTTTCATATATGTTTATACTTCTCCTTTTTATAATCTCCACTGCTTCGCACTGAAGCAAGAAACAGGAATAAGGAACGTTCACGTTCATTGTAAACGTCCCTTCGCCGAATTACAATTCAATGATGAATTTATAATGATTCTTTCCGGACTGAAAGCGTTACAAACCCTCTTGATGACTCCTAACCGTATTGTTATAAGCCGATTTGTTTTTTTCTAAACGGATTCGTCAGCTGATCTTCATAGAGATTAAAATCCTGCGGGAGCAAATTCATTAAATCCTGTTTGTTCGGCTTCTGGGCTTTGCTTAACAACCGAACCGCCTGATACCGTATGGCTTTCTCAATCAAATTTCTGACATATCTCGCGTTGCTGAAATGCAGCTCTGTCAGCTTTTGAATATAAAGATGCTCTTTTATTTTTTTTATCGTCTCGGGCATTAACACATATTCGCGTTCGGAAGCCATTTTCTCCGATATCTTGATCAGCTGATCCACTTGATAATCAGGAAAATCAACTTGAATGGGAAATCGTGACGGCAGCCCGGGGTTCGTTTGCAGGAAATGATCGATCTCATCAGGGTACCCGGCCAGGATCAGGATAAAGTCGTTCTTGTGATCCTCCATGGCCTTGACGAGGCAGTCAATGCTTTCCTTGCCAAAATCCTTCTCTCCGCCCCGCGCCAGGCTGTAGGCCTCATCAATAAACAGAATCCCGCCCAGCGCCTTTTTGACCATTTCACGGGTTTTTAGCGCCGTATGGCCTATGTACTCTCCAACAAGGTCTGCACGCTCCACCTCGATCAGATGCCCTTTGGACAAGACGCCCATCGATTTAAACAGCTTGGCAACGATTCGGGCCACTGTCGTTTTGCCTGTCCCCGGGTTTCCTTTGAAAATCATGTGGTACACATGAGACCCCGCATGCAGGCCGGCTTCCGTTCGAAATTGCTTGATTTGAAGCACCGCATATATTTGGAAAATCAGTTCCTTAACATCTTCAAGACCAATCATGCCGTCAAGCTCTTTAAAAATGTCCGAAAATGTTTCGAGATGCGCAGGTATGGTTTTCCCGTTAATTTCGATCATCTGCGCTGCAGGCGGTTCCTGGTTGTTGAAGACAACATTAATTTGACGGTCCCTTTTGGTTATTTTACGCGTGTCCTCCTCCATCGCTCTCACCTCTTCACTCATTTTATGCATCAAGCCGCTGTGATCATGTTTTAAACTTTTGGCGCTTGTACTAAGGCTTCCTATTTTTGAATAGGGGATGAGACAATAATCGACACATCCTTCTGTTTACTCACGTGACTTTTGTATAATAAAATTGAACTGACGAACTTATGGGCGGGGACGATCACGATGGACCGAAAAGAGCTGGAGATTGAAGACATTGTTGAACAGCGGGGTATCAGTTTGGGAATGTTCAAGGAATGGAATAAGGAAAGCATCAATAACGAACCAGAAAGCTTATTTATAAACGCGAGCTGATAATCAATGAGGCGGCCCCTAGGGACCGCCCTTTTTTTCGTAAGGCATCAACCTCACTTTGAGATGATGATGGAGAACAGTTTATAATATACCAAGTTTGGCTGCAGCCTTTTGTCATATTCGGATCTGATTCAGTTTACGGTCCAGCACATAAATGTTTCCGTTCAGATCAGAGTAAAGCCTGCCGTTCAGGTCGCTCTATTTCTCGACTTTGCCGTCCGTTTCAATGCGGTATATACCGTGAGCCCCATTTTCTTGATCCCGAGAAAACCGGTTATACGTTCCGATCACCAAGCTCCCATCCTTTTCAGCACTGACCACCTGAATATCGTGAGTATTCAATTGATCATTGATGACGTGACAGTACCCTTGGCTTTGGTCAAAGTCAATTCGCCCGCAAGATCCGCGTTTCTTACAGTGACCTCTTCCGGTGCGGTACGGATCACCCAAGAGGCCCCATCCTGATTTTTTTAGCGCTTCACCGGATCGTATCCACCGGCTCATCGATACGCCATCCTTTGCCTTCGACATAGCGCAATTTAATTGTTTTTTCTTCAAATTCATCAAAGAGCGGTACTTGGAAACGGAAGGATCTCGTTCCTTTGCCGTCTTGGATTAATGTCGCCTTGGCATCTGCCCAGCCCGTCATACTTCCGCCGTCAGCCTCAGGTTGGGCCAATTTCCCTTCAATTTCCACAATAGAGCCGTTCTCCGTCTGCTTTTTCCAATAAGCCTCCGCCTGTTCAGGCGTATAGATCTCTTCGATATAGGAGATGAATTTGTCCTTCGTATCTAAATCGCTGCCCATCCAACGGTAAGGATGTTCTTTCCCCGGAACGGAAAAGGACTCGCTGATGTGTTGTCCGTCGCCGCCCAGCAGAACAGCTGCAATACTTAGAATAAACCCGGTGGCCATGAAAGCAGCGAAGACATCCAGCTTCTTCTTGTGTTTAAGCAGATGAACCAGGGTATCGATCAGTGGAATTAATGTAGCGATGGACAGAGCCGCTACTTCCGACATATGATTCTCCAGGACTTTGAAGACCCATACCGGCAACCCGACATTGATGAATAAAGAAATGAATATCCCTCGTATCACCCTTTTCCGATCCATCTATTACAACCCTCTCTCATTCGTATACAAGCCGTGAAAACCAAAAGGAATGTGATGAGGAACCTCAGCCCGTCCTACCTCCTCCAAGTTGCGGGCATTACATACTAACAAATAGGACCTTCCTTTCAAGCCGTCCAAAACTACGGAAGCAAGAGGCCGTCATCCTCCGCTGTTGCTCCGGGAGAAGGAACAAATCCCGGTTCACCCGGATAACTGCCTTCTTTATGCCAAATCCAGGATTCACCTGTATGCGTATCGATTTTGATCAATTGGTTGCTTACGTTTTCCGGACGAAGCTGACTTGTGCTGATTCCATAGGCATAACGATATTCCCGTCCGTTAAAGCGTTGATAAGGAATAGCCGGAAGCTCTATCGTTTCGGGAGACAATATCTCAATCCGCGCATTAGATGTACCAGGAAGCAGAGTGAATCGTTTGAACTTGGGATGGGACTGCGCCGATTTCTCTCCCATCATTTGATCAATAAACAAATTGTTCACTGCAGCGGCGTTTTCCGACATACAAACATCCACAATAATATCGGAACCCTTCTCATATGCATTAATCTCGTGGTAACCAAAACCCGCATCGCCTTCCACCATTTCTTGCTCCAATGTTGTTAGGCCCATGTGAAATGTTTGCATAACTTCCTCCTATTGCTCGCTTTTTTTAAGCGTACCAACCATGAAACGGAACATATCCTGCAGCTTCGCAGCCTGACGATCCGGATTTTTGTCCAGCAGCTGGTTTATGCGTAATCCATAGGACAAGGTGACAAACATGGAAGCAAAGGATTTGGCATCTACATCAGCCGGTATGGCGCCGTGCTCTTGCCCAACCTTGATCCATGCTCAGACAACAACAAAGAATTTTGATGTACTTCTTCCAAAATCGCTACCGTTTTCATATTATGTCTTTGGCTTAATAAATAAATAAAAATGAGATTACTTACTTCTCTCTCAGCAAACGAGGATACAAGAGCTTGAACAGGCTTCCGGACATCCTTGTCCTTTGATTGATTAACCTTCATGGAAGCTATGATTTAATTCCTCCATATAGCCTAATAGAATTTTCCCGAACAGCTCATCCTTGCTTTTCACATAATGGTATATTGCTCCTTTAGACAAGCCGGTTCTTTCCATAATGTCCTGCAGAGTCGTTTGTTGACATCCCTTTTCTTTAATCAGCTGCTCGGTCGTCGATAAAATAAATTGAAATGTATTTTGATCCATTTGATCCTCCTCTAATTCCAAAAAAACCGACCGTAGGTCTGTATTTTTATGATACATACCGTCAGTCGGTTTGTTTTCACTTTTTTGAAGAGCCCTCTTCATCGGATTTGCATTACGCCAGGCTAACGATTAGTTCACGCAGGGGAAGTTCTTCCATGGAACTCAAACGCTGATCATACTCCCCGAACTGAAGTTTGGCGGTAACGCTGTTCGGTACAATCACGCACCACATGCCAGCACGCTTGGCCGCAAGCGCTCCGTTAGGCGAATCCTCGAACGCTACGGCCGCCTCAGGACGTACGCCAAGCCCCTCCAACGTCTTCCTGTACAGCTCAGGGTCCGGTTTGACCTTGGTCACATCATCGGACGTACGAATGCAATCAAACCACGGAAGGAGACCGAAACGCTCCAAATAACCGGTAACCCATGCTCGCGATGAGCTTGAGGCCAGGCCGACGCGCAGACCCAGTTCTTTCGCTTCCTGCAAATAGGCGCGAACGCCCGGACGTACGTCCGCATGCCGCATTTTCTCCTCATAGGTCATCTTGTGCCTTTGACGTGCTGCCTCCCTATCCCATGCCCGGCCTATTCGCGCTTCTAAATCATCATAAGGATTAAAGGCTTCCGGTCCGGTTCCGATGCATTGCCCCCAAATGTCAAGAGTCAGTTCACAGCCGTGCTGCCGGTACATCTCTTGAAACGATTCAAACTCCGGCGTCTCCGTATCCACAATCAGCCCGTCGAAATCAAACACCACCGCTTGGATCACGTTCGTCATCTCCCTTCATTCCTTGTAAACTATCGTACTATGTCCGGAGTTCCTTGGATAGCATATTTTTACTTCTAACAAAAAAGCGCCTGCCTTCCGGGGCAAGCGCAGCACGCAGCCATCAGGACTCCGCCGCCAGCGTCAGCTTCTTCTTATACACCCATTTGGATAACGAAATGCTGAATTCATAAAGCAGCAGCAGCGGGATAATTACCAGAATATCGGATATGAAATCCGGCGGCGTGACCGTAATGGAAACGACAACCAAAACAAAATAGGCAACTTTTCTCGCTTTCGCCAGCTTAACAGGATTAATCAGCCCGATTTTCGTCAAAAACATCACAATCGCCGGCATTTCAAACAGCAGCCCAAACGGTAAAGTAAGGTTCAGCATAAAACGGAAATATTTGTCCGCCGTATACATCATCAGTACTTGATCCTGGGCCATTTCCTTCATAAAGGAGAGCACCATCGGAAATAAAACAAAATAACCGAAAGAGATCCCTGCAGCAAACAGAACGGCAAGAGCGGGAATGAAAGCGAGCGCCGCCCTTCTCTCATCGGGCTTTAACGCCGGTTTGACAAAGCCCCATGTCTGGATGCCTGCAACAGGTATGGTCACCGCAATCGCAAACACGCCGGAGATCATCAGATACACCCACAGCAAATCGGTCGGACCCAGTACGGTAAGCCTGCCTTCCATGTCGCGAACCAGCCAGGCATATATTGGTTTGGCATATAAAAAGGCGGCGGCAAGCGCAACCAGGAAGGAGCACAAAGTCACGATCAAACGCCTTCTCATTTCTTCCAAATGAGTGATTACTTGCAATTCCTGATCTTGTTGTGCCATGAGATTTCCTCCGTAATCAAAAGATCGCTTCCGGTATGAAACAAGCGGAGGGGGTTCCGCTTGTCCACCGGAAGCGCGCATATTGGCTTGCATTAAGACTGTGTTTTCTCGACAGCAATCAAGTGAGGCTTGGTTTCAGCCGGCGAAGTGTTGGCAACGGCAGCGGAGGCGTGTTTCTCCTGCGTCTTGTCGTTATCGGTCTTCTCTTCGTCTCCACCGATCAATCCCTTCGTGGCGCTTTTGAATTCACTCAAGGTACGGCCAAAAGCTCTTCCGAGCTCGGGAAGCTTGGACGGTCCGAAAATGATTAAGGCAATGATTAAGATTAAGATCAATCCGGGAATCCCGATATTACCAAACGGCATGTAAAGTCAGCTCCTTATTAAAATTGAAAACCGGTAATCGCGATCACTGCCGGACGAGGCATCGTATCTCCCGGACGGCGCGGCCAAGTGCTGGTCGGTTTGCTTGGATCTGTCGTGTTTTCACCCGGATGCTGCACGGCGAGGAACAAGGTGCTTTCATCGGGTGTAAACCAGGGGCCTGTCATCTCGGCTTCGACCGGAGCGGAAGCAAACTGCATCGCAACTCCCATATTCGGACCCGTTGTCGGGATCACAAACATGCCGTTGTTGGCAAATGAAGTGAATACTCCCTTGTTCAAGCTGCCTGAAGATATATCGGTTACTGTCCACAGATTGCCGTTGCTGTCGAAGGTAAGGTTGTCCGGGGCGCTGAAGCCGCTTTGGCGTCCGCCTGCGGCAAAAATCTCAAAGTCAAATTCCATCGCGCCAAGGTCATTGTCTTTCTCAAAGAAGCGGGTGATGTGCCCGTGAATGTTCCCGTGATTGTCATTGTTGGTGTGAGCTACGAAGAAGGTATTGTCAAAAGGACAAATTTCGATGTCCTCAGGACGATCCGTCGGCGTTGCGCCAAGAATCAAGGCCGCTTCGTGCGTATTCACACAAACATCCGCCTGCGTCTGGAATTTGGCCGCGAGCTCTTCTTTTGTCGCTTTAATCAGGCTAGGCACCTTGAATTTTTCATCCTTCAATGCTTTCTGGACGGCTTCGATAGTAAGAGCAATCCACTTGCCTTTCTTCAAATCCGCAGCGTAGAGCGTTCCTTCCGTCAGCAGAGCCGTACTGGCGCGACCCATTTCGGGTACATAATTGTTCTTGGAAACGAATTTGTACACACAGGCATCCTTCTTGTCGTCTCCCATGTATACAACGACACGGCCGTCTTTGCTAAGGCCCATCGCCGTATTCTCATGGTTAAAGCGGCCGAGCGCGGTGTGCTTGCGGATTTCAAATGTCGGATCAAACGGATCGACTTCCACAACCCACCCGTAATGCGTAGCATCCAGCCCCGCTTGTCCGGACGTCTCTTCAAAGTTTTCCTCACAGGTCAGCAGCGTGTTCCACAGCGTCATGCCGCCGGAACAGTTCGCGAATGTTCCCTGAACATTCACCGCCCCATTCACCGCCTTCGTTCCTGCAGCAGGACCCACTAATTTCGTTGGCGTCAAACCGGTCACGCGGCGTGCGTATTTCGATTGGGTGTCGAGCTTCCAGACCCCTTTTTCGTCGCGGCGCACTTCGATGACCGACCCGCCCTGAACATACAGCATTTTCTTGATCTGCTCCGCCGTATAATTCCCGTCGGCGCCCGGCTGGCCATGGACGAACACATCGCTGGAGTATTCATGGTTTACCCACAGCAAGCCGTGCGTATTGGAGCCGTCGATCGGAAAATAGACGGTAAAATCATTGTTAAAACCAAACGTATCTCCTGCTTCGTTAATGACGTCTCCGTACGCAGCCACCACATCGTATTTAAATCCTTTTGGAAGAATCACATCGTCTACCTTACTGTGCGCAATCGGCTCAAAAAAACCGGACACTTTGTTGCTTTTGTAACCAAACAAGTGGTCAGCCGTCCTGGCGGCATAGGCTTTATCGCCGCCGGTCAGGGACCCTAGTCCGGCAGATGCGGCGGCCAGCGCAGCCGTACCTGTACCCAAATAAGCAAGAAACTTTCTTCTGTTCATCTCCATACCATTACACCGTCCGTTTCTCCGTATTGGTAATGATTGTTTTCAAAGCTATCATACGGGTCAAACGTAAAAGGAAGATTAAGGCGGTATGGATTTTTTGTAAATGAGCGTATGAAAATGCATTGTATATTCATCTATTTTATCGTATATTTATTCATGAATTGTCGGATATAACCTATAAACGAGGAGTCGAACGAGACATTGAGCACGGCCTTTTTTTCATATATCGAGTCATTGGCCCTGAGGACATGGCCCGCGGAGACGGAAGAATACCACAACGGTTGGTTTTTTCGGGCCTCCGGCGGGATCACCAGACGGGCGAACAGCATCTGGACATCCGACGGCACAGGGCCTTGGCAGCTGGATGACGCCAGGCCCAAGATGGCCGAGGCATTCTACCGGAAGCACCTTCTTCCCTTGCGATATCATATCAGCGACGCATCGCCCGCGGGCTTGGACGCTTGGCTGGAGCGGCAAGGATATGCAAAGGAAACCCCATGCTCCGTAATGATCGCCGATACGGACGAGGTTTGCGAAAGGACCGAAGCATCCCGTAACACCAAAATCAAAACGGTCGTCCAGCATCGGCATGACCCGGCGTGGGTGGAGCATTTTATACATATGGAAGGGTTTAAATCCGAGGCTGCCGGTTTTTATGACGGCTTATTCCATCGGGTGAAGCCCGACAAAGGGTTTGTGAGCCTGATTGACGGAGAGCGGTGCGTTGGGGCAGGTATGGCCGTTGCCGAGGATGGTTGGGCAGGTTTCGTCAATGTTGTGATTCATCCTCAGGAACGCGGCCGCGGACTGGGAAAGCTGCTTCTGCACGAATTGGCCCAGTGGAGCCGCGGCCATGGAGCCTCCCGATTGTACTTGCAGGTCATGAACGACAATGCCCCCGCGATTCGGCTGTATAGCAGTACAGGCTACAAAAGACTCTACGGGTTTCATTATCGTACACAGACTTCATCATAACTTTATGCATAAAAAACTCCCTGTTCCGTAAGCTTTCAGCAGCATACGCAGCAGGGAGTTTCAGTAAATACACTTATGATTTTTTCTCATCCTGAGGCTTGCTGTTATCTTCTTTATCCCCGGATACGAGGCCGCGAGTGGATTCCTTAAATTCGCTCAGCGTTCTGCCGAAGGCTCTCCCCAGCTCGGGAAGCTTGGACGGTCCGAACAGCAGCAATACTACGATCACGATCAATACGAGACCGCCGATACCGATATTACCAGGCAAGTCATTCCTCTCCTTTACGTTCAAACAGGTGTAGCTTTATTATATCAGCTTGTTTATGGAAAAGAAACCGTTCCCGCATTGTGCCTCGCCAACCTGCCATTCTATTCCGCTATTCAGATTTCCGTCTGCTGTCCGAATACCATCCTGACCTTGTCCCACTGCCATTTGGTTAAGGCTAATGTCTCCCTGCCTTTATGCCAGGCCATCATGAGCACCCTGGAATCCATTGGCGAGACCGCGGGGTCTTCATATCCCAGAAACCGGGCGATATCGAGCGCCCTTACGGCGTGATAACGGTGAGTTATAATGACGGACGAGGTCCAGCCGTTACTGCGCATGATTTTTTGGCTGAACAGCATATTTTCGTAAGTGTTCGTTGCTTCATTTTCCAGGTAGATGTCGCTCTGGCGGACCCCCTTATCCACCAGATAATTGCGCATGCCTTCCGCTTCCGTAAGCTCGGCGTTCGCATGATCGTATCCGCCGGATACAATAATATGTTTAATGGTACCCGATTCATACAATTGAACCGCACGGTTCAAGCGCTCCTGTAATGCCGGACTCGGTTCCGTTTGCCACAGTGCGGCGCCTAGCACGATCCCTACCTCTTTGGGCGGGAGCTTGCCTTCCGGCAAGCTGGCCATCTTCCATTGAATGAATAGCACCCACAGGAGAGCGATGGCCGTAACCATCAGCATCACTTTGACCGGAAACCTTAAAGCTTTCGCCAACCGGGGCGCAGAATTTCCTCTTCTTACCTTCACTTTCAAACCGAACACTCCCATACCCCAATCATTTCAAAAAACGCTCCACCGCTGCAAATAATTGCGGCGCTTCCGGCTCCATGCAAATCAGATGACGGGAATGCGGAAAGTAAATCAATTCCCTTTCCCCCTTCAGCTTGCGGTAAATATACTCTGCGCTTCGGGGGTGTACAATTGGATCCCGTTTTCCTTGAGCAATCAGCGTCGGTACCGTAATCCGCGGCAGCTCACGCAGCTTCGTATAACGAGCCAGCTTCGTAAATTGAAGGGCTGCAGGAAGAGGCGTATGTTTAATACGGTACATTGGCTCCAAGTCCCTGCAGCGGAGGCGGCCGGCCAAATCGCGAATAAACAAGTACGGGCTGAAGTAAATCGCCGCGGCATTAAGCAGCACCAGCCTGCGTACTGGGAAGCGGTTGGCCAGATAAGCGGAGAGGAGTCCGCCCATGGAAAAGCCTACTACCTCAATCTCCCCAAACTGCCGCGCAAGCCGATCGGCCTCCCGCGCAGCCGCTCTCAGCCAATCCCGCCATGTGACGTCACCGAGTCCCTTCAAGCCTTGATCATGACCAGGCAGCGTAGGCACATGACAATGAAAGCCTTGCTCGCGCAAATGCTCGGCCAGCGGCATGACCTCGTAAGGTCCGCCGGTAAATCCGTGCAGCAGCAAACAGCAGCGGCCATCTAATGACGGCGTGCCGGGAGCGGATGCCGAAGCATCCGGTTCAGGGCAGCCGCTGATATGAAGCGTCATAAGTACTTCTCCCCTTTAATGACGATGGAAGTTGTCGTTTCGTTCCGTTCTCCATAAAAATATTTAACCACAGCCGGATATATACGACTCTTTCTCCCCGGGTTTGATGTCAAAAAAGCAGCGTGGCGAACCACGCTGCTTTCTATTTTTCAGTTATCTCTATCGATTGGATCGTGACTTTCTCCGTCGGTACGCTCGGCGTCGGCTCATTCCCTTGCTTCACCGGTGTAGCGGCGATGTTCAGCACAACATCCATGCCCTCCACGACTTTGCCGAAAATGGTATATTTCTTGGGCAGGCCTTTGCTGTCCTCGCCCGTACAAATGAAAAACTGGCTGCCGTTCGTGTTTTTGCCCGAGTTCGCCATAGCGACAATGCCCGGCTCATATTGATGAGGCGAATTCAGTTCATCCTCGAACTTATAGCCGGGACCTCCCGTTCCATTGCCGAGCGGGTCGCCGGTTTGGATCATAAACGACTGGATGATCCGGTGGAACGTGATGTCGTTATAGAAGCCTTCTCTCGATAGGAAGACAAAATTGTTAACCGTCTTCGGAGCGTCTTTGGCGAACAGCTCGATCGTGAATGTGCCTTTGGAAGTCGTCACCTTCGCATGATACGTTTTGTTCGGATCAATCTTCATCTCTGGAGGAGATGACCAGGATTTCTTCCCGGCCGGCTCTTGGGACGATGCATTTTGCCCGGCAGGCTGGCCGCCGCTTTGAGGAGCGTTCCCCGTATTCGAAGGCGCAGTTTTCGTGCCGCAGCCCGTCATCATCAGGGCCAGGAGCGCTGCAGTGCAGAACCAGATGGCTATTTTTCGTAATCGCAAAGCTTTCATCCTTAGCAATTCACTCCAATGCTGTTATGTCGAAATGCGGATAGTATCCGGTGTTCATTATACTACGGATGTACGCCAAATTAAAAAACCAAACGAAGTGCCTCATTACTGCCTTTGAGCGTTCGAAGCTCAGCGTACCCATCCTGGTATCGGCTCCTCAGGTATGACGGCCCCAGGCTCGGAGGCCGGCGGGAACTGGATACCGGGTCCGCCGGAGCCGTCTGCCGGAGGAGCCGGCCCTGTGCCGCCGGTACCATTATCGAAGTCTGTGCGGGGTTTATCGGTGCCGGTGCCGCTACCGTTTTGGCCGCTGTCCGGTGTACGTTTGCCGCCATTCTGACGGCCTGGCCCCGTCTGCCCTCCCGGACCATACCCGTTCCCCGGTCGATCGGTTCCCGGCAGGCCTGTTCCCGGTCTCTCTCCCGGCCTTGTTCCAGACTCTCCAGTGTCTGGGTATTCCGTTCCAGGATCATTCGGATCCGCTTGCTCTTCATTCGGATCCGTACCCGGCAGCTCCGGATGCAAAGGATTCGAATCGTCGCCTTGCTCCGGAACCGTGACGGATACTACGTTGGAACGCGGGCCTGCCGTATTGTTTTCCCCATTCAGCGGCACAACAACATATTGATAAGTATCCGGCTGTATGGCGGAAATATCGTTTACTTCCGTTGCTGTCGTGGTGATGAGAGGTTCTGCCGGGAAATCCTGCATTTTGCTGTCCTTGCGGAATAATTGATACGATACCCCGGAGCCCACGCCGCTCCAACGGAGATGGACCGATCGTTTATCCTGTTGATATTCCGCCGTCAAGTCACCGATTGCTTTTGGAGGCGCAGCAGGCTCCTCCACGCCGGCCGGCCTCTTAAATGACCTGACCGGACGATTCATCAGCGATTTCTGCATCACTTCTTTGAAGATCGCCGCGGCGCTGCCGCTGCTCATCGATACATAATGCTTCGAATCGGTCTTGTCGAATCCCATCCAGACCGCAGCTGTCCATTCCGGGGTATAGCCGACAAACCACAAGTCCCGCATGTATCGTTCCAACCCTTTGATATCCAGCTGCGTCGAGCCGGTTTTACCTGCAACCGGACGTTCGAATTTTGCCGCCGTACCGGTTCCCCCGGGTTCAACCACCGTTCGCAGCATCTGGGTCATATACCAAGCCGTTTTGGCGCTCATCACAGGCGACTTCCGCTCTTCTTTAAACGAAGCTACCTCACCCTTGTCATTCGTAATTTTGATAATCGCATGAGGTTTGTTCATATACCCATTGTTGGCAAATGCGCTGTAAGCTCCGGCCATCTGAAGCGTGGTTACACCTTTGTGCAATCCCCCCAGCGCAATGGCCAGGTTGTTATCCTCGGGCGTCAGCTCGATTCCCAATTTGCGGACGAAATCCCTGCCGGTCCTGACCCCGATCTCATTCAACAGATCGACGGCAGGCATGTTGATCGATCTTCTGATCGCTTCCTGCATGGTGACCTCGCCGCGATAAACGCCATCGTAGTTTCTGGGCGAATACCCGTTGTACGATCTCTGTTCGTCTCTAAGCCGCGAGTATGGCGTATACCCTTTTTCTTCAATTGCAGGCGCGAAGACCACAAGCGGTTTAAACGCCGAACCCGGCTGTCTAGGTTGAGACACGGCACGGTTCAACCCGCGAGTCACATAGTCCCTTCCTCCGATCATGGCGACGATGCCGCCATCCTCATTATTCAGAATGACCATGCTGCTTTGCATTTTTTGCTGCGGACCGTCTTTTTGGAAAAATTTATTATTCGCATACGTTTGTTCCATGATTCTCTGAGCTACAGGGTCTAAGGTCGTGTAAATCTTATACCCTCCCCGCAGCAAATCATCTTCCTCAAAGCCGTACATATCCTGCGCTTCCTTGAGCACATAGTCGATATACGTTTGGTAATTGCTTTCCGCCACACCCTTCGGAGGCGTATACTCCACGGCGGCCGCTTCCGCCCGCTGCGCTTCGGTAATATAGCCTTGCTCCTGCATCAGTTTAAGCACAACCGCCCGGCGCTCCATAGATTTTTCAGGATCGTTCAACGGATTATATGCATTCGGCGCCTTGGGCATAGCGGCGAGCGTTGCCATTTGCCATAATTTCAGTTGATTTAAATCCGACACGCCGAAGTATACTTTGGACGCCGCTTTCACACCGTAAGCTCGCTTGCCAAAATAAATACGATTTAAATAATAGCTTAAAATTTCATCTTTCGTATATCTTTGCTCGAGCGCTACCGCAATGGACATCTCCGTCGCTTTGCGGAAAAACGTTTTGTCCGAGCTCAAGAACACGTTTTTGGCCAACTGCTGCGTGATCGTACTGCCGCCCTCCACCATGCTGCGGGCGACGATATCCTTGACCAAAGCGCGGCCGATGCCCAAAAAGTCAACGCCTGCGTGTTCCTCGAACCGTTTGTCCTCCGTGGCAACAAAAGCTTTTTTCAGCAGGTCCGGAATTTCGGACGAATCTACATTCTCCCGGTTTTCCACTTTCAACGAACCCGCTTCCTGCCCATGCACATCATAAATGTGGGACGCTTCGCTAAACTCTAATTTATCCAAATTTTCGGTCAAGATCCGGTTGCCGTTGACGATAATAAAGATATACACTCCCATGGCACAGATCGCCGCCACTGCTCCTGCAACGAAGGTCCACCAAAACACTTTTCCTATCGAAACTTTCTTTGCCTTCTTTTTGACCTTGCCCGACGCCGGTTTTTTCTCCATGGATGCTTTTCTCGGTGTCTTGCTGTTTCTTTCCGTCATGCCCCGACTCCCTTTCTTTATCTGTCTCTTGCGATTTACAGGATCTGAACCTGCAGCACTGCCTCTTAAAGAAAGAACAACCCAAGGAATCAGGGTTGCTCAGGGAACTGTATTCTAATAGACGTACCGGATGACCAAAATGTTGCTTCCAAAAATTTGTGCTCTTGGCGCAGTCAAACGTGATTACTCGCCGCTTTCCGGCTGCTGCATCAAAGAAACCGCACGCTGCGGGGTAAAGGTCGAGATGGCATGTTTGTATACCATTTGCTGACGGCCTTCACTATCAATGATAATGGTAAAATTATCGAATGCGCGAATCACGCCGCGAATTTGAAACCCATTGGTCAGATAGACGGTGACTGGAATGTTCTCCTTGCGTAGTTGGTTTAAAAACGTGTCTTGAATGTTGATCGTCTTATTCATCCATGGGCCCCCTCCAAAATAATTAACGGTCAAGCTTAAGCTTTTGTGCTATTATAGCATGAATCTGTTCCAGGTGTGTAGGAAATTCTGCCAATTCACTCACATCAACCCATTCGATATCCTTCATGCGGCGAAACCATGACAACTGCCGCTTGGCAAAATGACGGGTGTCCCGCTTAAGCAGCACAACCGCTTCCTCAAGCGAATAATGGCCCAAGAGATAACCTGCAATCTGTTTGTAGCCAAGCCCCTGCATCGCAACCGACGACGGACTGCAGCCTTGTGCCAGCAAGCCTCTTACCTCCTCCACCAAGCCTTGCTGCATCATGGAATCGATTCGCTCTTCAATACGTTTATATAGTAAAGCTCTATCCATTGTCAACCCGACGATACACAATTCGTACGGCGACTGTTTTTTTTGACGTTTCAACTGATCCGACAACCGCTCTCCGGAGACATGAAAAATTTCGAGCGCCCGGATAATCCGCCGCTGATCGTTGGGATGCAAACGCTCCGCGCTTTCCGGGTCTACCTGCTTAAGCCGTTCATGAAGAGCTTCCGCGCCTTGCGCTTGGGCAAAAGCCTTCTGTTCTTCGCGGAAAGCGTCGTCCGAGCCGGCATCGCTGAATTGAAAGTTATAGCACACCGACTCGATATACAATCCAGTGCCACCGACGATAAAAGGCAGCTTGCCGCGTCCATGGATCTCCCGGATCAGTTCTGTGCATCTTTCTTGAAATTCCGCTACGGAAAACGGCTCATCCGGATCACGGATATCGATCATATGGTGCCTGATTCTGGCCCGTTCTTCGGGAGTAGCTTTGGCTGTGCCGATGTCCATCCCGCGATATACCTGCATCGAGTCTCCAGAAATGATTTCCGCGTTGTATTGTTCAGCCAGCGTAAGGCTCAGCTTCGTCTTGCCGACGGCAGTAGGGCCGACCAGCACAAGGAGCCTTGGCCGCTGCCGGTCCGTTTCTGTCAGCATCTGATCACTCCATAAGCAATTTTGTTCCCGGAGAGGTGCACTTCGGCAAAACCGAGGCGGGCGAATTGCTCGCTGTCGCGGTGCTCCTTCATGACGACGGCCCTGCGGGAAGCCCGTATCGCTTCCTGCACGCTCTCTTCCGACAGCGGCCGGTCGTCGGCTAATCCGCGAATCGCCCCTATGGAAGCCGACTCTGTGATCGGCTTGCGGAACATCGGATCGAAATAAACGACATCGACGCTGCTGTCCGGCAGGTCGCGCAAGTAGTCCAAATGGTCCATTTGGATCACCTCAATACGGCGCATGGCGTCATTCAAGCCGGCCACATCGGAATGATAGGTCTTCAGACCTTGCTGCAGTAAAAAACAAGGAATGCCCGCATTCTCAATCGCCGTCACCTTGCCGTCCGCCCCTACAGCAAAGGAGAAAACGAGCGCATCGGAGCCGAGTCCGGCCGTACAATCGACAATCCGGTCACCGGGTCTGACGCCTGCGATCTCCAGGAGGGGATCGCTTTCGCCTTTGAGCAGCCGCTTGATGCGAATAACCGCCGTACTGGGATGAAAAAACAAGGGTGCCCGCCGGGCATGATGATACTCGAGCCTTTCCTTGGACACCAGAAGGATCTCCTCGTCCCCGTATCGCCGCCTCAACTGCGACAAAGACATCTGCCGGCGTTCAATATAGCGGCCGTTCAGCAGATGCGCGAGCCGCCGGGCTTCTTCCAGCTGCGCGGGACAGGGATCATAGGAGGTAGTAACGAACAACGCTGATCACCCTTTACGGTTATGCTTCAATATTCACTACCATTATAATGCAATTGCGCGGGAACGCAAATTCCGCGTCCCGCTTTTATTGTACCCGTTTGAACATTTTTTCCAGCTCATAGGTGGAGAAGCTGACGACGATCGGCCTTCCGTGCGGGCACGTGTACGGATTGCGGCAGGCCGCAAGCCGGTCGAGCAGCGTTTCGATCTCCAGCGTTCCGATGCTTTGATTCGCTTTGATCGATGCTTTGCAGGAGCACATGATCGCCGCTTTTTCCCGCAGCTTGCCGATATCCACCTGCTTCTTCTCGCTTAACAGCCATTCGATCATTTCTTCTACAATCGCCTGCTCATCGCCTTTCGGCAGCCAATGCGGATAAGCGCGGACAAGAAAGGACGTTCCTCCGAACGGCTCCAAATACACCCCTGCCTGCTCGAGCTGCGGAAGCTTGTCCGCCAGTCTTTCGGCCTCTACTGCCGTAAACTCCAGGGTAATGGGAACGAGCAGCTCCTGGCTTGCCTCTTCAGGCCTGCCGAACATGTCAAAGAAACGCTCGTAATTGATCCTCTCATGCGCCGCGTGCTGGTCGATCAGGAACAAGCCTTCCTCGTTCTGGGCGACGATATAAGTGCCGTGAAGCTGCCCGATGGGCTGAAGCTTCGGGAAACCCGGCAGCGCCGGCGGAGTCTCCGGCTCCGGTGCCAGCGTGCGCAGCAGCGCGCCGGAAGCGGCGGCCGCTTCGCGCGGCTGCAGCCGCTCGCGCGGGGCCTCCGCCCGCACAGGTGCCGGCGGCTCACCGCGCGGCGCCGGCTCCGCCGCGAATGCGGGGCGCTCCGGACGCGGCGCATCGCCTGCAGGCGGCTGTGCCCACGGTGCCCGGGGCGCCTGGCCGACCGTGCCCGTCAGGCGCTCCGCGGCTGCGGGGGCCTGCGGCCGATACAGCTCGAGCTGCTCCTGCACGAGCGGCTCGCGCAGCCGCTTTCCCGCACCTCCCGGCTGTCCGGCCGAGGGGATCAACCGCTGCCGGCCGAGCGTTTCGCGCGTTTCGCGCTCGATCAGCTGCATCAGCTCGGGCTCCTTGCTGAAGCGCACCTCCAGCTTGGCCGGGTGGACGTTCACGTCGATCAGTGTCGGATCCATCTGCACGTGCAGCACCGCCACCGGGAAGCGGCCGATCGGCAGCAGCGTGTGATAACCCTGCAATAGAGCCTGTACCATCGGATAATTGCGGATATAGCGCCCGTTGATCACGGTCGTCATGCCGCCGCGGTTGGCCCGCGTAACCTCCGGCTTCGCGATAAAGCCTTCCAGCCGGTAATCCAGCGTTTCGCCGTAAACCGGAAGCATACTCTTGGCCACAGCGGTACCATAGATCGACGCAATGGTCTGAAGCAGATCCCCTCCCCCGGGCGTCTGCGCCAGCACATGCCCGTTATGCTTCAGCGTGATGGCAATGTTCGGATGCGCTAGCGCCAGACGGTAAATATAATCCGTCACGTGCCCGAGCTCCGTTTGGATCGTCTTCATATATTTCAGCCTGGCCGGGGTGTTGTAAAACAGCTCCCGTACCGTAATATCCGTTCCTTGGGGTGCCGTGGCATCGGAACGCTCCAGCACGCTGCCGCCTTCCAGCACAAGGCGCGTCCCGAGACCGCTTGAATCCGGGGAAGTCAGCAGCTCCACCTTCGATACCGCCGCAATACTGGGCAAAGCTTCCCCGCGAAAGCCGAGCGTACGGATTTGGAACAAATCGTGAGAGCTTGCGATTTTGCTTGTGGCATGGCGGTAAAATGCCGTTTCGCAATCCTCGCGATCCATCCCCGACCCGTTGTCGGTCACCCGAATGAGCTGCAGACCGCCTTCTTCAATGGTGACATCGATCCGGGAGCTTCCGGCATCGATGGCATTTTCCACAAGCTCCTTCACGACCGAGGAAGGCCGTTCGACCACTTCGCCCGCGGCGATCTGGTTGGCGATATGTTCATCTAAAATGGTGATTTTTCCCATATGCCCGGACTCCTTTACGCGGTTGGTTTCTTCACTTGCTCAAACCCGATCGTGATATTCCTGCCGTCATCGCTCCATTTCAGGGCACTCCATACGGAAGCCGCCTGACGAAGGCTCACAAAGCCTGTACCGTCTTTCAGCAGAAGCTCTCCGCCGGCAGAACCAAATTCGAATTGGCCGTCTGCGGAACCGATCCGTACCGTCCGGTTCGCCTCGTTCCACTCCACGGTACCGCCGATCAGAGCCGCCAGCACACGAGAGGGAACATAGGTTTGACCTTGTTCACGAATAACCCGGAAGGTGTTGTTCACGGCTAAACCGTTCACGGTCAAGTTCAGCCGCATCAGCGACAGGTCGATGCGGTTCGCACCGGCCAACCGGAGAGCCGTCAGCAGCTGCGGAACGTCTCCGCCCTCTACTTTAATGTCCGGCTCGATCCCCACTCCGTTCACTTTTCTGAACTTGGGAGTCAAATACTCTTGGATGGTAAGCTTCAAGGCACCGCCCGATTTCAGCGGAACCACCTGCTGCACACTGCCCTTTCCGTACGTTTTCGTTCCGATGACCTTAATCGCGCCATAATCCTGCAAAGCCCCTGTCAGCACTTCCGACGCGCTTGCGCTGTTTTCGTTGACCAGGAAATAAACCGGAAAAGGCTGCGTTGTCCCGTTCGTTATTTTCACCGGGTCGTCCACGTTATCGCGGTCCTTGGTATGCATCAGCGTACCCTCTTTCACGAAAAGCCTTGCCATTTGCTGAGCCGTCTCCAGAATGCCGCCGGGATTATCACGCAGATCCACGATCAGGCTTTGGATTCCTTGCTCCTTGAGCGCCGCCAGCTCTTGACTCATCTTCTCATCTGCGTCGCTGGAAAATCCGATCACCTTCAAATACCCGATGCCCGGCTGAAAACGCCCGGCCGTTACACTGGGAACCTGCACTTTTTGACGCTCGATCGTCAGGTCCTTCGGTTCGCCGTCTCGCGTGATTTGGAGGTTCACCTTCGTTCCGGGCAAACCGATAATCCTGGAGGTAACTTCCTCCAACGTCTTCCCGATTGCGGATTCTCCCTCCACCCTGACAATCAGGTCGCCTGCCTTCAGTCCCGCTTGGCTGGCCGGAGAACTGCCAAACACTTCGGTGATGTAGAGCCCGTCCTCTTCCATGGTTACCCTGACGCCGATTCCGACGTATTGATTCTCGACCGAGGCTTCAAAAGACTTCAATTCTTCCGGCGTAAAGTATACCGTATACGGATCGTTCAACGCATCGATCATCGCTTGAATGGCCGCATCGGACAATTTGCTTCCGTTCGGGGAGCTCACATGGTTTTGCTCCAGCAGCTCCAGCACTTCCGTCACGCTCCCCGCGCCCGCAGCCCAAGCCGGGGCTGCGGCCGGAAACAGAAGCGACAGCGATAGTACGGCAGGAATCGCCTTGCGTAAGAGCAAGTTTTTCATTGTTCGTTTCATGATTAGTCCCTTCTCCCCACAGCCTCTTCGCCTTGCGAATCTTGATTTAGGAGGACAGTTGTTTTTTTAATTCATATAAAAAGTTCATGGCCGCCATCGGCGTCATATTCACCAAATCGGCCGAACGCAGCTGTTCAAGCACCTTGTCCGCTTTGGCCTCCTTTCGGGAAGGCTTGTCCGCCTTCTCCTCGGGTATAGGGAAGAGGCTCAGCTGCACGACCTCTTGCTGCCCGGACTGAACCGGCTCGGACTCCTTTACCTGCGGAGGCGGCATAGGTTCATTGCGTTCTCCGCTTTCGCCGGCAGATGCCTGAAGCTGTCCCTGCAGCAGCTCTCCCCGCGCTTCAAACGCATGAAGCAGCTCGTAAGAGCGGTCGATGATCCTGGACGGCAGACCGGCGATTTGCGCGCAATAAATGCCGTAGCTGGTGCTTGCCGCCCCGCGGATCAGCTTCCGCAGGAACGTGACCTGCTGTCCGCTTTCTTTCACCGCCATGCAGTAATTGCGGAGTTCCCGCAGGCTTTCTTCCAGGTGCGCCAACTCGTGAAAATGAGTCGAAACCAGCGTTTTGCACCCGATCTGGTCGTGCAGATATTCGATCACCGCCTGTGCGATCGCCATGCCCTCGCCCGTGGACGTCCCCCGTCCCAGCTCGTCAATGATGACAAGACTTTTGGCGGTCGCCTTCTCGGTCATCACTTGAATATCCATCATCTCGACCATGAAGGTGCTCTGCCCGCCGATCAGATCGTCGGCCGCGCCGATGCGCGTGAAAATACGGTCAACGATCGGTATCCTTGCGCTCTTCGCCGGAACAAAACAGCCGATTTGCGCCATCAGGACAATCATCGCCACCTGGCGCATATAGGTGCTTTTACCCGCCATATTCGGACCGGTAATCAGCAGGATGCTGCCATCCTCTTTAGACAGCCTGGTTTCGTTGGCAATGAACACGCCGTTTTCCAGCACCGCTTCCACGACGGGATGACGCCCTTGCTCAATGAGCAGCTCATATTCGTCACTGATTTCAGGCTTTGTAAAGCGATTCGCGCTGCTCACGTGTGCCAGCGACTGGTACACATCCACCGTCGCAATCAGCTCGGCCAGCTGCTGCAGCCTTGGGATGTGTGCAGCGAGCTTGTCCCTCAGCTGGATAAACAGCTCGTATTCGAGATCGACCATGCCTTCCTGGGCTTCAAGAATGAGGGCTTCCTTTTCTTTTAGCTCGGGCGTAACGAACCGCTCGGCGCCGGCCAGCGTCTGCTTCCGTTCATAACGGCCTTCCTCCAGAGAGGCCAGATTCGACTTCGTCACCTCGATGTAGTAGCCGAACACTTTGTTAAATCCGATTTTGAGCGATTTGATCCCTGTTCTCTCCCGCTCATGCTTCTCCAGCTCGGCGATCCACTGCTTGCCGTTCGTGCTCGCCTCGCGAAGCTGATCCAGACGGGCGTTCAGCCCCGCCCGGATCATCCCCCCGTCCCGAATGGAGACGGGAGGGTCGTCCACGATGGCCTCTTCGATGGAGGCCATCAGATCCTGGCACGGATCGATCCGTGCCGCAAGCGCCGCCAGCGTGGCGGAGCCGCTGGTTTCACAAAGCTGCCGGAGCTTGGGCACCTGCGCGAGCGATGCCTTGAGCGCGACCAGATCGCGCGCGTTGGCGCTGCCGTAGGCAATGCGGGCCGTCAGCCGCTCCAGATCGTAAACCTCCTTCAGCGACTGCTTGAGCTCGTCGCGGACGATCAGTTGGCGGTACAGAAGATCCACCGCTTCCAGCCTTTCCTCGATATGCGTCCGGTTCATGAGCGGCTTCTCGATCCAACGGCGCAACAGCCGCCCGCCCATCGCCGTCACCGTCTTGTCGAGCAGCCACAAAAGCGTCCCTTTCTTCGAACGGTCGCGCACCGTCTCGACGAGCTCCAGATTACGGCGTGTGAACGGGTCCATCACCATATACTGGCTGGGCTCATAGACCCGGATATGCTTGATGTGCGTCAACGAACGCTTCTGCGTCTCCTGCAGATATTCCATCAAGAGCGCCAGCGTATCGCGGCCGCCCTCCGGAAGCGAGCGAAGCTGCGCCTCCGAGAAATGGCCTTCCGGAGACAAGCCTCCTCCTGCCGACGACCCGTCGCGCTCCCGCGGTGTCATCACCGCCGATTTCATCCAAGCCGCCGCCCCGCTGCGGATTCGCTCCAGCAGCGCGGCACTGCCCAGCACCTCGGACGGGCTGTACACATTCAGCTCGTCAAGCAGCAGCTCAAATGAGCCCTCCAGACGCGTCACGTAAAGCTCTCCGGTAGAAATGTCGCAAGCGGCAAAGCCGTAGCCTTCTCCGGAACGGACGACGGCAACGATATAGTTATTGCTCGTCTCGCCGAGCAAACGCGCGTCCATCACCGTGCCCGGCGTCACAATGCGAACGATTTCCCTGCGGACAGGCCCCTTCGCTTCAGCCGGATTCTCCACCTGTTCGCAGATGGCGACCTTATATCCTTTTTCTACCAAGCGGGCAATATAGCTTTCCGCCGAATGATACGGAACGCCGCACATCGGTATGCGCTCTTCCGCGCCGCCGTCCCTGCCGGTCAGCGTGATTTCAAGCTCGCGGGAAGCCAGCACCGCGTCATCAAAAAACATTTCATAGAAATCGCCTAAACGGAAAAACAAAAAAGCGTCCTGCACCTCCGCCTTGATGGCGAGGTACTGTTCGATCATGGGTGTATATTTGGCCATGCTTCATCCTCCAGATGCCTGCTGCGAAATCGCCCGCAAACATGCGTTTAACGATCCGTCGTGTTCTTATGTACAGCCGCGTTCTGCGGGCAGCAAGAGTTTCCGAAAGTTCGCCAAGCTTTGCAAACCTTCGTTACTCTATCTTTTAATTCTATCATGCCAATCATTATATCACGAAAAGATAGAGAACACTCGCGTTCTCTTCTATGCAAAGGGAGAGATTTTCCATTTGGGGCGGATGTCCTCCCGTTCATTCCAGGACCTCATCTGCAGCATCATGCGGCGAAGCGGAAGGAGATAGGATTCATGGCGCGCGTAACCGGGCAGCTTCTCCACATCACGCCAAAGCGCCGAAAGCAGCGGCCGGATGCGTGCTTTGTCCCCTTGATAATAGGCTCTCGTCACCTCGGGCTCCGCAAGCGGCCGCTGTTTCAGTTCAAGGTAATGTTCGGCCACCAGCTTCGCGAGGGCCAGCACCCCCTTGGCTACCGTCGGAGAAACCATCCAGCTCGGCAGGACGCGGTATTCGAATCCACCGTGCCTGGCCTTGCGAAAATCGCCCAGAAATCCGTATTGCGGCTTGCGCCAGCCGGTCGTCGTGTCCTCAAGCAGGGTCAGCGGGAGTGCAATATAGTTATCCAGCGCCCGCAGCAGCCTGCCGTCCAGCGGAGTCCCGCTGAAGTGAATATGTCCTCCCAGCGGAAGCCCGCGAACGGGCATTCCGCCCGCCACCCAGAGCAGATCCGAATCCGTGATCCGCTTTGCGGCAAGCTGCATCGTCCTGTGAAGATGAATGAGGAGCTCCCTCACCTCGGTGCTCGGCTTCGGCCGCAGCTCGGCCAGGGGGAATATTTTCCTTCGGCTTCGGAGCACGATGGCATCGCAGCCGAAGGGACCATCCTTATCGACATAACGGGAGGCGAATTTGACTTTCCCCCCCGGGGTAAGCAGCAGAAATTCAGGGTCCGCGCCCAGCATCACTTCTTTGTGCCGGCTGAAAACGCCGGAAGCCAACTGCTCGTCAAAGCGGTTCATCGCTTCGGCGAACAGCTCGGCCAGCCGGGGCGTCAATTGGGGAATCGCCTCCAGGCGAAGCACGGCCATCGTGCCGTCCGGCCTGACACCAACGCGGACAACGCCGTAGTCGAGTCCAAGTGCATAGATCGTTTTCACGGCTTCGCGCATCGCATGCGCGGCGTAATATGTAGGCCGGTCGGTCCCGAGCTCCGTCCATTCGGCCGCCGCCCCATCACGAATCCGCACCCCCGAAGGCGCGCCCGAACTGTAGTATACGCCAAAAGATTGATGAAACAAGGATAGCGCCTGCAGATGAAAAACGGGCACCGCATAGATATGGGTCCAGCGCCTCCCTTTCCCGGGAGCGGCGGCTGCGGCGGTCAGGTTCGTCCGCGCGGCTGACGACGGGTTCCCCTTTGCGGATGGGTCCTCTTCCAAAGCACAGTCTATTCCATGCATTTTCAACAGCTCTGCCACTCTTGCAGGCTGTAAAGAAAGGAGCAGGCTTTTGACCGGTTGAAGCGCCTCGGCATGGCCTCTTTCCGGATGGTAAGCGCCCCAGTGGATGATAAACCATGCTTCTTGTTCAGAAGGCAATCGGCTCCCGTGAGCAATGGTCAGCTTGTCTAACAACAGTTCCAGCGCAGGTTCGTTGGAATGCAGCAAAAATGCGCGCATAAGGAGGTCCTCCTTCTTCAAGTTTGCGGTAATGTCCAGGCGATGGCCAAGCCGGCAGGACTGCTGACAAGCAGTCTTGGCACATACCCGCCCTGCCCAACCAGCCCATTTTTAAGCGGACAACCGCCGGGAACAAAAAAGAGGGCTGACGCCCTCTGCCGAAATGCCTTGTTCCGGCATATGATGTTAAGGAAAGATCGGATCAGTCCAGTTCCTCGTCTAACAGATCGGGATCCAGGTCCTCATAATCGCCGTCCTCGGTGCTGTCGAAATCCACATGCTTGTCGTCGAAATCATCGCAGCCGTTAGGGCATACCACCACGCATACCTTCGTCTCTGCGATCATTTCCACCTTAAATTCCCGTTCCACGCGAATAAGCACAGTATCTCCATGAGAGGAGATGCTTGCTTCCACGCAGTTCGGTTCCTGGGTAGCGACAGCCGACACTTCCGCTGTAGACGGCTTATGCTTTTTATCAAGATAGTGAAGCGACACCAACTCCGAATAAGATACGGTTTCTTTCGCAACATCGGTTTTGGTATTCCGGTCGTAGGAATACCATATGTTGACGTCGTAAGTACCTACCACTTCCACATGTTCACCCGACTTTACCGCATCGTATTGGTTGTTGATGATCCAAGCACCCAAAATACTTGTCGGAGCATGAGGCGGAGTGATCGAGTTGGTTACTTGTGAGAATTTGCGTCCTTTGCCACAGACAGCCTTCGTATAGATCTCTCTGCACTGCAAATCTTTATCTATTGACATCCTTCTAACCTCCTCCATACAATCATTCATTACATTTGTATGCAGGACATTCGTCTAGTGTGCCATTTTCTTTGTCATTTTTAATGAATTTCAAAAGTTTCTCAGAAACGTGCCGTTGTTAAGCGTCCTGCCCCACAGGACGTTTTTCCCGTTTGGCTACGCTAAAATAGACCTTCCTCTCTTCCGTGATCTGCAGCAGCTCGGCGCGAATCTCGAACTCTTCTCGCGTTGACGGCAGCGGCATGGATTTGAACTGCTTTTCCAGCTCCGCCAGCCGGTTCTCCGCTCTTCCCGTACAGCGCGGCATCTTCACGTCCTCTGCGAGTTCCTCAAACACGCCAGCCGGCAGTTCTCCGTGCGGCAGCATTTGATAGACCCTGGCGACAAGCTGTACCCTCCGCCGAATCGCTTCCAATTGCCGCTCGCGCATATAGAAATAGGCGGGCCGCGGCGCCCGGATCGCCTGCTCCAGCATATCTTCAGCCTCCAGCAGTCCACCGCCTCCGCTCCAAATATGCTCTGTATCTCTCAAATGGCGCGCTAGCTCGTTAAAAATCTGCGAGAACAGCAGCACCACCCTCACTTTGTATTCGAGCAGATTCAAGCTCGACACCATGTACCCCGCATATTGCCTTTTTCAGATGTTATCCTTGATGAGCCTTGAGCACAAAAAAAGGAACCGCCCGCTGAGCCGATTCCCGTATACTCTTTACCGCCTTCTCCCTACCAGCTTGCCTTCGAGGTAAGCTACCCCTTGATACATCACCGTCGCCGCGATAGCAATGATAAACAAGCTGCCGATCACCAGCGTGAAGTTGAAGACCTGAAAGCCATAGATGATCAAGTAACCCAGCCCTTGTTTGGATACGAGGTATTCGCCCACGATAACCCCGACCCAAGACAATCCAACATTCACCTTAAGCGTAGAAACGATGGTGGGATAGGAGGCGGGTAAAATGACTTTACGGAAAACCGTACGCCGGCTCCCGCCGAAGATCTGCACGACCTTGATCAAATTCGGGTCCACCTCACGGAAGCTGTTATAGATGACCAATATCGTGATAATCACGGTGATGGAAAGCGTGGTGGCGATGATCGACATCATTCCGGGCCCGAGCGCCACGATAAAAAGCGGCCCGAGCGCTACTTTGGGCAAACTGTTCAAGACGACAATGTACGGATCCAGCACCCGTGAAAGAAACGGGGAGAACCAGATGAGTGCTGCAATGGAGGCGCCCATGACCGTGCCCAGCAGGAAGCCGACCACCGTCTCCCATACCGTTACCCAAGTGTGAACCAGCATAGTTCCGTCAGCCGTCTTCTCCAGCAGCAGCCCTGCGACCCGGCTGGGCGAGCTGAACAGCAGCCCGTCAATCCATTGAAGCCGGCTGGCCGCTTCCCATAACCCGATAAACAAAATCAGCATGGTCCACTGTGTCAAACGAACATAGAAGGCAAGCTTTCGCTCCCTGCTGCGATACTGCTCGAAGACTCGCTCGGCCAACGGATCCATGGAGACTCCGGTCTCATTCCGAAGTCCGATTCGTTCACTCCGCTCCACTTTTGTTCCCTCCCCTCTTGTCCATCTGCTCAAAAAGCCCCCACAAATAATGAAACAATTCATGAAATCCGTGCTCCTCCCGTGCTTTGAGCGGCAGCGCCCTGCGGATCGCTTCGGGCACTTCCACCTCCGCCAGCACGCGCCCCGGATTCGGACGCAGCACGATAATACGGTCGCTCATGGCAATCGCTTCGGAAATATCGTGCGTCACGAGCACCGCGGTTTTTTTCCGTGCCTTCAGCGTTTGGGCTACCAGGTCCTCAAGCTGCAGCTTGGTTTGGTAATCGAGTGCGGAGAACGGCTCATCCAGCAGTAAAATATCCGGTTCGGGAGCAAGTGTCCGCACAAGCGCCACCCTTTGCCGCATTCCCCCGGAAAGCTGGTGGGGATAACGGTCAACCTGATCGCTCAGGCCCATTTCATCCAGCAGCGCCAGTACGGACGAACGGGTATGCTCATTCAGCCGGCCGAGCAGTTCCAAACCGATCGACGCGTTCTCATCAATGGTGCGCCACGGGAATAAGTAGTCCTGCTGCAGCATATACCCCACCTTGGCCGTCGGCTTCCGAATCTCCTCCCCCAGAATGCGAATGGTCCCGGAAGTCGGGGGCAGCAGTCCGCTGATCAGTGAAAGCAAGCTCGTCTTGCCGCAGCCGCTTGGACCGATCAGGGTCACGAATTCACCCGGACGGATGGTAAGATCAATATCTTTAAGCGCTGTGAAAGTGCCTTTCCTATTGACATACACCTGCGACACGCCGTTCAATTCCACGGCGGATATCATGCTCATCCCTCCCTTGCCTTGTCTTGATGAAGATAGCGAAGAGGCGCCCGGCTTTGATTTCCATGACCGCCCCTATCGCTGCTTGATCCTCCGTCTTTCCTCATTCTTTTACGGTTTGCTTAGCCTGTTCGGCAAAGCGGGTATCGACAAGCGTTTGGTGATCCACCCGCTGCTTCAGCTCTCCAGCTGCCTGCATGATGTCCTGAAGATGGTTCCACTCCTGCTCATCGACAATCCCGTCGGTTGCGAAGGAGCCCTGACTTTTATAGCGCTCTACGACGCTTTTTATAATTTCCTTATCCGTATCCTGGAAAAACGGCGCTATCGCCTCCGTTATTTCGTCGGAACCGTTTTTCTGCACCCAATTCTGGGCCTGCTGCACCGCATTCGCAAACTTTTGAATCGTTTCATGATTTTGATCGATGTAGCTTTTTTTGGCCATAAAGACCGTGTAAGGCAGCTTCCCGCTTTCTGCCCCGAACGAGGCGATCACATACCCTTTTCCTTCCTTCTCGAACATCGTCGCCTGCGGTTCGAACAGCTGCACATAATCACCTGTTCCGGAGGCGAACGCCGTAGGAATGTTGGCAAAATCGACGTTCTGGAGAAGGTTCAAATCCTTATGCGGATCGATACCGTGTTTTTTCAGCGTATACTCTCCGGCCATCTGCGGCATTCCGCCTTTTCTTTGACCAAGGAAGGTGCTCCCCTTCAGTGTATTCCAATCGAAATCGCCCTCCGGTTTGCTGCGGGAAACCAGAAACGTACCGTCTGTTTGCGTCAATTGAGCGAAGTTAATCACCGGATCGGCACTGCCCTGCTGATGCACATAAATGGAAGTTTCCGATCCGACCAGCGCGACATCGATGCCTCCTGACAGCAGTGTCGTCATCGTTTTATCGCCTCCGAACGTTGTCGTCAGCTCGATATCCAATCCCTGATCCTTAAAAAATCCCTTGCTGATCGCCACATACTCCGGGGCATAGAAGATCGAGCGCGTGACCTCGCCCACCCGCACCTTCTGAATGTCTCCCGCCTTTTCCGGGCTACAGCCTGCAAGCACCGCACCCACAGTCAGTATGAGCGCAAGCACAATAGCATACCCTTTTACCCGCCGCATCGTTTTCATAGGCCAGTCCCTCCCTGTCTGCTTCTACAATTCTTGATGCCATCATATGCACCCGCCCAAGGAAAGGTTCAGGATGGACCGCCGGAAAAGTCGTCAACATGGAATAAGGCATTCCCCGAATGCCCAAGGAATGCCTTGTTAATGAATGAATGTTTAGAGCCTGTAAATATCCGAATATTTCTCGCGCAAGTAATCCACCAAATAGTCGGGATTCAACTCCTCTCCGGTGACCTGCGTAATGATTTCCGTTGGCGTCAGGCTTTTGCCGTGACGGTAAATTTTGTCCGTTAGCCAGTCCTTGATCGGATGCAGATTTCCTTCCCGAATCAGGGCGTCCATGTCCAAATCCTGCCGAAGCGTACGCATGATCTGCGCCGCGTACATATTGCCGAGCGCATAAGAAGGGAAATAACCGAAAGCGCCTCCGGACCAGTGCACGTCCTGAAGCACCCCTTCCCCATTGTGGGCCGGTACGACTCCAAGGTAGTCGCGGTATTTTTCGTTCCAGATCTCCGGCAGGTCAGCCACCTTCACGCTGCCGCTGAACAATGCCTTTTCAATTTCGTAGCGGACCATAATATGCAGATTATATGTAAGCTCATCGGCCTCGATGCGGATCAGCGAAGGCTTCACTTCATTGGTAGCCCGGTAAAAGTCCTCCATAGCGACATGGTCGAACTGTCCGGGGTAATTGTTCTGCAGCTTCCCGTAGTATTGGGTCCAGAAAGGACGGCTCCGGCCGATCATATTTTCCCAGAAGCGGGACTGCGACTCATGAATGCCCATCGATGTGCCGGTGCACAGAGGCGTGCCGATCAGATCCGGCGAAATGTTCTGTTCGTACAGTGCATGCCCGCCCTCATGGATCGTACCGAACAATGCACTGTTCACATCGTCGGGCAAATACCGGGTCGTAATCCGCACATCGCCCGGATTCAGACCGGTAGCAAACGGATGGACGGTTTCGTCCAGTCTTCCGGCCTCAAAATCATAGCCCATTTGCTCCAGGATATACAGGCTGAACCGCTTTTGCTTTTCCTTATCAAACTCCTGTTTTAAAAAGGACGTATCCGGTTTATGCGGCGAAGACTGAATGGCGGTAAGCAGCGGCACAACCTTCTCACGGAGCGCGCCGAATACCTGATCGAGCTTCTCCACCGTCATGCCCGGCTCATACATATCCAGCAGCGTGTTATACTTATGTCCCTTGTAACCCCATAAATCGATAAACTCCAGATTCATATCCACAATTTTTTCCAGATAAGGCTGGAAGCCCACAAAGTCCGCCTGTTCTTTAGCTGCTTCCCATGCCGCTTCCGACTGGGAAGTGAGCACAACGTATTCCTGATAGCGTTTGGGAGGAATTTTTTTACTGCGGTCGTACTCCTTCCGGCATTCGCTGACGATCTTCCTATATAAAGGATCCAGCCGGTCGTTCACCTCAGGGGAAGCAAAATAGTCCAGAAACGCTCCCATTTCATCCGACACCGACATTTTGAACAGCTCGCCGGAAAGCTCGCCTACCACCTCGGAGCGCGTCGCAATCCCTTTTCTCGGCGCTCCCGTGCGCATATCCCAATAGATGAGTCCTACGGCTTCCTCGTAGCTTTTCATCTTTTTTAAATAGTGCTTGAAGTCGTTCAACTTTGTTTCAAAGCTTGATGTCGTCACTCGGCATGCCCCTTTCCTTTATCGGTATATCTTGATCATACTTCCTCTTGAAAACAGAAGCAAATTTCTCCAAAATGGGGTATGATAGATAGAGGAGGAGAGTGAACACCATGCATATTACTTTTACCGAAGAGGCCGCCAGGGAGATTGATTCAAAGTTGAGCGCCGCTGCCGGCGGCAAGCTGAAGCTGGTCTATGACGCGGAAGGCTGCGGCTGCGCGGTCAGCGGCGTGCCGACGTTATGGATTACGGACAAGCCCGACAGCAACGATTTCACGGTTCAGGACGAGCCTTACCCTCTGCTGATGGATCGCAAGCATGAAGTGTTTTTCGAGGAGCGCATGACCATAGATTACAAAAAGAGCGGTCATTGCTTCGTATTGACAAGCGGCGGCCAAATTTACAATGCCCACATGCGGCTTTTGGACAAAAGATAATATAAAGAGCAAAGAAAACTGGATCATAGATTTGACCTATTGGGGAGGACTAGAGATGTCTATATTATCCGATATTATCGAACACAATCAGGCATTCGTGGAGGCCAAAGCGTACGAGCAGTTTAAAACCACCAAATTTCCCGATAAAAAAATGGTCATCCTGACCTGTATGGATACACGTCTTACCGAGCTGCTGCCCAAAGCGATGAACCTGCGCAACGGAGATGCCAAAATTATCAAGAATGCCGGGGCGATCGTCTCCCATCCGTTCGGAAGTATTATGCGGAGCATCATTGTGGCGGTTTATGAGCTCAATGCCAAGGAGGTCTTTGTTGTCGGCCACTACGAGTGCGGCATGACCGGACTGAATGCGAAAGATGTACTGAACAAAGCCCGCAGCCGCGGCGTAACGAGCGAGCTGATCGATACGCTGCAGAATGCGGGTATCAATCTTGACGGTTTTCTGACCGGCTTCGATTACGTGCACGACGGTGTCGTCAACAGCGTAAAGCTGATCAGAAACCATCCGCTGCTGCCCAAAGATTTGCCCGTGCACGGCTTAATCATCCATCCGGAAACGGGCCGCCTGGACATCATCTCCAACGGATATGAGGCCATCGGCTGAACGTATCCATGGACTAAACGAAATCATCGCGGAGCTGCCGATATGCGTTATCGGCCTTCACTGCGATGATTTTTTTATTTCAGCTTCTCCATCATCCGTCTCCCGCTTCAACCGCTGCTTCCGCTTGAGCTGTTTCTGAAGCTCCCGCTCCGCCACGACCGTGCTACGGTCGCGCAAGGTATGCTTATGAATCAGAAACGCATCGTTCATATCCGTTGGCTGTCCCCATACTTTGCCGGTGCGGGCGCAAGCCTGACCGCATAAGGTTGTCAGTGTCTCGTCCTTCAAGGGGATGTCCAGATCCGAGTAGATGAAGCTCGCCGGATCCATGCATTCCTGCAAACGAGCCTGAAGGCGCTCCCTGAACTTCTCTCCATCGATGCCAAGTCGTTCCAGCCGTTCCTTGTCTAGCCGCTGGATGGCGCTGGTTAGCATTTTGACCGCTCCGGACAGATTGCCCCGTCTTTGATGGTAAAGCGAAACAGCCACCTGAATCAGGCCGACATACGCTTCGCTGTTCGGGTCTTCCGGATGCTCCTTCCAATATTCTTCCAGCACTTCGTGACATTCGAAAAAATCCCGCTCGGCATGAAAATGAAACAAATAGTCGATATAAGCTTTCGGGTATAAGTTCATCGGCATTCATCCTTTGGACGTTCATCAGATTTTAATTTTATTTTAACCTTTTCGTTTAAAATGTGAAACCATCGTCAACATTGATCGTAGTACATCTTGAAAATACTATATATACTGGAGGATGCTCATGATGTGGAAGAAAAAATTGTCTATGATTCTGTTGGCTAGCGTGGTCGCTTTATCGTTTACAACGGTCACCCTGCCTGATCAGGCGGACGCCAAAAGATCATACAGCTCTTCGAAGAAAAGCTTCAGCCCAAGCTCGGGATCGACAACTCAAACGCCAAACAATAATATCAATCGAAACCAATCGACGACGTCCAACCAACAGGCTGGTACTGCGGCAACGCAAAAACCCGGATTTTTCGGCGGCGGTTTGATGAAAGGCTTGATGATCGGCGGTCTGGCAGGCATGCTGTTCGGCGGCTTGTTCGGCGGTATGGGCTTCCTTGGCGAAATGCTCGGCATGATTGTCAACCTGCTTGCGATCGCGGCACTGGTTCTCATCGTGTTCCGTCTTATCGCATTCTTTAAGGACCGCAAAAAAGAAAAACTCAACGAAGAACCGAAGCGTTTGTAATGTATAAAACTCTGTTCAAAAGAGGTTAGCGCGCTAATGAGACTTTCGGAACAAGATATCATCAATGCCATTTGCCTGAATATTGCTGAACGCAAGCAAATTCAGCCCACGCAGGTTGAAGTGGAGCTCATGTGGGATGAGGATTTGGGCTTCTCGGCGGAAGTGCATGCGGAAGGACGCAGCCAAATTCTGATTGCCGCCAATATGCTGGAAGCGATCGAACGGTATCTGCTGAAGGAGTACAACATGCGGGTGTTCCGCGATCAAATCCAGCTTAACCTGGAAGACGAAATCGTTGCAGACATCGTACAATAACGGCAGCAGCCCCAGCCCCCTGTCAAGAAAATCTTGGCAGGGGGCTTTCGTTTATTTCACAATCTATTTTATCTATGAAAATACCCTATTCATTTCCAACGCAACTTATCACCCTCTTTTTACGTTTAATAGAGTAGACTTACTAGAAAGAGGTTGATCTATGTTGAAGCGCAAGGCATTGCTGTCCTTGTCGGTCTTGACCCTGTTCTTTTCTTCCACTGGCTCCGTAATGGCCGCAGACAAAACGACCAAGTATCGTGTCTATCAGGATACCCGCATCATACTGGAGACATCGGATTATAAATCTGCTGAAAATTACGCCAAAAACTATCATCGGAGCCATGTCGAGGACATCGCCACACGTCAATGGCTTTGGGATAGTTATCCCCGCTACAAGGTTTACCAGCACGGCTACAGCTCAACCGCCTGGGAATTTGCCACGCGGGATGCGGCGATAAGGGAAGCCGCCAAATGGGGATTCTCCAGTGTGCGCGATTTGCAATCGGGCGGTTGGATTTGGAATAACTATCCGAAGTACCGTGTGTACCAAGGCGAAATCACGCTGGACCATTGGAAGTTTCAAACCTTGGTCGAAGCCATGGCCGAAGCCAAGAAATGGGCCAATTCCTACATCGTCGATTTGGATACAAACCGCTGGGTATGGGATAACGTAACGGAAAGCAGAAAATCGGAGCTTCGCCGTTCCGGAAAGAAGATATATCAGGTCTACCAAGGTACATACACCACAGATAGCTGGAAGTTTGCATACCTTGGCGATGCGGTGAACGAATCGCTGAAATGGTCTAATTCTATCATTCGCAATACGGAAAACGGTAAAGTCGTCTATTCCAACGTGAAACCTTACAAAGTATATCAGTATGATAACTTTCTTCAATCGTTTCTCAGCTTGAATGATGCGATCAATTATGCCAAGCTTTACGATCACACCAAAATCATGAACGACAATGCGCCGGCCGTGGGCGGCAAATCCGGTCCTATTTGGAATAATTATCCTTATTATCAAGTGTACCAAAACGATAAATGGATTGCCGATTTCTCTACGATACCTGCCGCTTTACGGTATGCCAAAGGCTATGCCAATGCTTCGATCCGCACTTACAGCGACGGAATAAGCATTTGGGATAACCTGCGCAAGCTGCAGTTCTGGGGTTGGAACGGCACCTCCAGCGATGCGACGATTCGCGCTCATGTCAACAACACTTCAGGGCTTGATGTCGTTTCGCCGACTTATTTCCAACTCGCGGACCCTACGGGGAACATCACGGATTCCTCGAACAAAGAAACCGTAGCTTGGCTCAAACGGCAGGGATATACCGTATATCCCCTTGTCGCAAACCAGTTCGATTCGGCGCTGACGACTCAGTTTTTGGCTAAGCCGGAGGCCCGCACCAAATTTATCAACGACCTGGTCAGCAAAGCGGTTGCTCTTGGCGCAGACGGGCTTAATATCGACTTTGAGAATCTGGCAGGTTCCGACAGAGACCGCTTCACCGCGTTTATGCAGGAGCTGACGCAAAAAGCACGTGCACAGAAGCTCATCATCTCGGTCGACCTGCCGCGCGGCAGCCTTAGCTGGAATGATAAAACGGCTTTCGATCACGAGAAGCTCGCAGGCATCGTTGATTACATCATTACGATGACCTACGATCATCATTGGAAGGGCAGCACCGAGCCAGGTTCGGTCGCAGGTCTTTCTTGGGTGGAGGAAGGCGTGAAGGAGTTTTTGTCCTACGGAATTCCAAGGGACAAGCTGATTATGGGGATTCCCTTCTACGTTCGGGAATGGCAGGTGGATTCCTCGGGCAAGCTGGTCAGCAACCGGGCCTTGTTCATGAAGGACCTGCCCAAGCTGATTGCCGAGAAGAAGGCGTCGATGACTTGGGACAGCCGGTTTAACCAATACAAGGTGGAGTACAAGCAGGACGGCTTCACCAACGTATTTTGGCTTGAAAATGAAGAATCGGTCAAAGCCCGTCTTGCCATTGCCAAGAAGTATGATCTGGGCGGTGTAGCCGCATGGCGATTAGGCTACGAGCCTCGTGAGCTCTGGAATGCCATGATACAAGAAAAATAAAATGATAAAAACGGACAACGTTTCCTCGTAAGGAACGGTTGTCCGTTTTTTCGATGTGCCGAAATCCGGTGACCGCCTGCTCAACAAATTCCGGTAGGAGCTTATGTAACGATAGCCGGAGCTTGCGGTACGCTTATCTCTGATGATCAGAAAAGCCGTCGAGAAACAGAAAAGCCCCGCCAAATATCCCGCGGCAATATCGGTTATGTAATGAACGCCAAAATAGACCCGGTTGTATCCGACTCCGAGAATCATCAGTGCTCCGGCACTAAGCCATATCGAAGGCCCGGACGAAGCATCGGCCGCCATATTCGCTTGGCCCCAAGCGTCCCAATCGGTTTACATCGTCTCGTAGTACCGACATCATGATCAAGGCAAATCCCATTGCGCTAACCAATGCAACCGCCACTGCCCATCTTTTTTTCTAATCAAGCCTATGACCTCTCCTTTGGTTTAGATTGCCATTTCTCTTAGAAATCGTACCGGAATCTATCAGGTTCGGTCAACCCTGGTTACAGGATTTCCCGCATTCAGGGGCCTGAACATAAATAAGGCCGAGGAAATTTGATCCCTCGGCCTTGCAAGAACTCTTTATAAATTTAGCAGCTCCCGCAGCTCTTCAAGATCGCTTACCGGAGACTGGCATGCGTAATTTTCACACACATAGACCGTTGCCCGTCCACCTAGCGGCAGTTTATCCTGCACGAGCGGGATCAAACGTCCGGTCTCTTCAGCAACGGCCGGATCGGACGTTCGAAGAATCGTCAGCGCGTTCGGGAGGAATGACTGCCGCACCTCCCGGATCATCGCTTGGGTATCGTCCTTTACCGGATCTCCGGCGATCACGATTTCCGTCGGCGCTCCATACGCAAAGTCTACTGCCATCAGAAACAACGCATGACCTGAAGGATAGCGCTCCACCGATCCGGCGAAGGCTTTCAACTGCTGCTCTGCTTTTTGCGACAATGCCGCATTGTAGGTGTAGCGCGACAGCTTCTGCAGGTTTAGCGCGGCAGCCGAATTTCCCGACGGCATAGCGCCGTCGTAGATTTCCTTCGGTCGCGTGAAGAGCTGTTCCCCGTCTTCTCCGTAAAAGAACAAGCCGCCCTTGGCTTCATCCCAGAACAACCGCAGCATCTCGTCATTCAGCTCTACCGCCTGACGGAGATAGTCTGGCTCAAACGTAGCCTCATAAAGCTCAATCAATCCCCATACCAGGAAGGCGTAATCGTCGGCATAGCCGAGATAAGCCGATTCTCCGTCACGGTAACGAGCTAAGAGCCTTCCATCCTCCCTGCGCAGCTTCGTCAATATGAAAGCGGCCGCTTTCTTTGCCGCATCGGCATACTCCGGGTTATCCAGCGCCTTGGCCGCTTTGGCCAAAGCCATGATCATCAGACCGTTCCAGGAGGTCAGAATCTTGTCGTCTTTATGCGGATGGATGCGCTGCTCACGGTGGGCAAAAAGCTTTTGACGGGAAGCCTCCAGCCGCTCTTTCAGCTTTAATTCGTCCAATTGCTTCAGGCGGGCCATGGTTTCTACCGTAGCGTGAATCAGGTTCGGGATGCTGTGCCCCTCGAAATTGCCGTCTTCCGTAATATCATAGACTTCGCAGTACAGCTCTCCCTCTTCCTCCCCGAGCACCTGCTTCACTTCTTGAGGAGACCAGACATAAAATTTCCCTTCCTCCCCTTCCGAATCCGCATCCTCCGCCGAGTAGAACCCGCCTTGGGGATCGGTCATATCCCTTAGCACATAAGCAATAATCTGCTCCGCCACGTCAGCGTACCACCGCTTTCCCGTCGCCTGATACGCTTCCACATACGTCATCGTCAGCAAAGCGTTATCGTATAGCATCTTTTCAAAATGCGGCACCAGCCACTTCTCGTCCGTAGAATACCGTGCAAAGCCATATCCGATATGATCGTACATGCCTCCGCGGAACATCGCATCAAGCGATTTCTCCACCATATGCAGCGCTTTCTCATTGCCCGTCCGTTTCCAATATCTCAGCAAAAACGATAAATTATGGCTCGTAGGGAACTTCGGCGCATCCCCAAACCCGCCGTAGCTTGCATCAAACATACGTTCATACATCTCGAACGCGCGATCCAGCAGCCCCTCCGATAAATCCCCCTCCAGATTGGCGATCAGCCGCTTCTGCGTCTCCTCCACAACCTGCTCGCCGATCTCGATCACCTTGTCCTGATTCTCCTTCCACTTCCCGGCGATTTGCGGTAAAATATCCATCAACCCATGACGCCCATATCTGCGGGCCTTGGGGAAGTACGTTCCGGCAAAAAACGGCTTCTTCTCCGGAGTCATGATGATCGTCAGCGGCCATCCCCCCTGTCCGGTCATCGCTTGACAAACGGACATGTACAGATGATCGACATCCGGACGCTCTTCCCGGTCCACCTTGATCGAAACATAGTCGCGGTTCAGCAGCTCCGCCACTTCTTCATCCTCGAACGATTCTCTTTCCATAACGTGACACCAATGACAGGTGGAATAGCCGATGCTCAGAAACACCGGCTTGTTTTCTTTTTTCGCCCGGTCGAAAGCTTCTTTTCCCCACGGATACCAGTCTACGGGGTTGTAAGCGTGCTGCAGCAAATAGGGAGATTTTTCGTTGGCCAGTCGGTTGGGTTTATGCTTTGTTGTCAAGAAGCATCGCCTCCTTGTTCCATTGGTTATTTTTGTTATTTGAAGCTTAGCATATTCTGCAGTAAAAAGAAAAACCCATGTTTAAAAAGCAAACAATCGCAGAAAACGGAGCATTGTCGCATAATAAGGACGTGAATAATAGTCTTCTGCGGACTGGAATGATTCCAGCATGAGATGAGGCACAATTAAAACCGTTGTGCTTCCACCAATGAAAATAGCCGCTCTTCCTTCGAGCAAACGTGCGGCAACCACATCAGGCCTTTCGGTATTGGAGATTGTCGGGAAAATGGAGAACGGAGCATCCTCAATAAATTCTTCGATATATCCCACAAATCCTTCTCTGGGGCCGCGCACGGTGGTTTCGGTAACCGGTTCATCAATGCTCCGCATTTCCCATGCCCGGGCACCCGGAACATAAACGTAGTCTAAACCGTCAACAAACAAAATAGGATCCCCCTGCATCAGCAAGGCGATACCTTTTTTCATCGATCTCTCTTTTTTTATGCTGCTCATGCTAAGGACGTTTTTTTCAACATAAGTCAGCAGTTCTGTTCCTTCGATTTCATGAAAATCAAGATTCATCAAGGGTTTAAGAACATTTTCGTTTACCGTGGTTTTTTCGTATAAGCCGTCAATAGCGACTAAAAAAGCTTGGATCTCTTGCTTCTTGCCGATCGAAAAAGAACGAAACACGATGTCCGAGCTTTCTTGAAATAATTCTTGCATGTAGGAAACAAGTGAAAATGATTGCTCGGGGAATGAAGCCCAATGAATAGGATACACAAAGGGGGCAGGCGGATTGTTCATCCGCCTCTTTTAATTTTTTCTGGCATTTTTCATAACTTCCGCAGGTAAATCTTCGACCGTAATGGAACTGCAAAATAGACTTAAAACGTCCATTAAGGCCATTATTCCGAATTTTACCCTTCGTGCTTTGTTATTCTCCTATTCGTTACCGTTAATTTATATATTTTACTGATCACAGGCAAGCAAAGAATAAGAATGGTCAAGATCATAAAAGTTAAAGATAGCGGTCTTGTAAAGAAAATCGTCATATCGTTTTTGGAGATTAAAAGAGATTGCCTTAAGTTTGTTTCGATCATCTTGCCAAGGACAACAGCCAGAACGAAAGGCGTTAGCGGAAAGTCAAACTTTTTCATGAAATAGCCCAAGAGCCCGAATATCATCATTAAACCTATATCAAAAAAGCTGTTTGACAACGTATAAACACCGATAAAGCAAAGAGCGGCGATC
>NZ_JALJRM010000037.1:0-49053 GCF_024519685.1 Paenibacillus sp. Pae15
AAAATTTATAAAACAAATGTCTCAAATAACATGTATGTTATTCATGCCGCCGTAGAAAAAAAACACGATCCGATTCAAAAAAAGATTCATAAATCAAATCGGATCTGTTATACTATAATTGTTTACTGTCGACAGTCTGCATTTTTAGAGAGAGGAGGATAAATCAATGTCCTATCGGTTGATTTCTTTCGATGTATACTCGGCTTTGGCTAATATTGAAGGGAGTCTGATTCCCGAGCTCACAAAGGAAATTGGTTCAAATAAGCTTGATACGACGGCGTTTTTTCGGACGTGGCGTACCCGGCAGTGGGATTATTTATTGCTTAACAATTCGTTGGATACGGGATATTTAAGCTATGATACCATCACCCTCCGCGCATTGGACTACACGGCCAAGCGTTTCGGCATTCAGCTGGCCGATGAAGCGAGAGAACGATTGTTACTGGCTTGGACGAGACTGCGCCTTTGGCCGGAGGCGGCGGAGGTCCTGTCCGAAATCCAAAACAGAGGCTACGCCATCGCCATTTTGTCCAACGGAACGGAAGCGATGCTGCAAGCGCTTCAAGAGGAGATCGGCATTCATTTTGATTACATTTTTTCTTCCGATCAGGCCGAAGCATATAAACCAAGCCCCAAAATTTATCAGCTTCCGTTTACCCGTCTCGGATTGGATAGAAGGGAATTATTGCATGTTGCGGGCTCGTTGTTTGATGTGATGGGAGCCAAATCAGCGGGGCTTACCTGCGCCTGGTCCAACCGGCTGAATGATTATACGCTTGACCCCCGCTACAGCCCGGATTATGAAATGGCTGATTTAACGGGGCTGCTTCAAATGATAAGCCCCAAGTAGGGAACTGGAGGAGATAACACATGAACATATACGATATAGCGGTGATTCCAGGCGACGGCATCGGCAAGGAGGTTGTCCCCGCGTCGTTGGAAGTGTTAAACACGGTAGCGGAAGTTCACGGGGGCTTGAAATTTAATTTTACAAGCTATCCATGGAGCTGCGATTATTACTTGGAACACGGGAAAATGATGCCGGATAACGGGATTCAAATCCTGCAAAATTATACTGCCGTATTTCTCGGAGCGGTGGGGGATCCGCAGAGGGTTCCGGATCACGTGTCCCTTTGGGGGTTGTTGATCAAAATCCGCCGTGAATTCGAGCAGGTCATCAATATCCGCCCCGCCAAATATATAAAGGGAATTCAATCCCCCTTACACTCTCCGAACGATTTCGATCTGATCGTGGTGAGGGAAAACAGCGAGGGAGAATACAGTGAGATCGGCGGACGGATTCATAAAGGAGAGGACGAGGTAGCCATTCAAGGCGCCGTCTTTACCAGAAAAGGAACGGAACGGGCCATTCGGTACGGCTTCAAATTGGCTGAGCAAAGAAAAGGCCGTGTCACCAGCGCAACCAAATCCAATGGCATCGTGCATTCGATGCCGTTCTGGGACGACGTGTTTAACGAAGTAAGGAAGGATTATCCCGGCATCGAGACGTCATCCTGCCATATTGATGCCTTGGCGGCATTCTTTGTCACCCGCCCGCACACGTTCGATGTCATTGTCGCAAGCAATCTGTTCGGGGATATTCTCACCGATCTGGGAGCGGCCATCATGGGCAGCATCGGCATCGCGCCGGCAGCCAATATTAACATCAACGGGAAATATCCATCCATGTTCGAGCCCGTACACGGTTCCGCACCCGATATTGTCGGCAAGGGGATTGCTAACCCCATAGGTCAAATCTGGACGGCGAAGATGATGCTGGATCACTTGGGCGAAGTCGAGGCCGGACGCAAAATGCTTGAAGTTATGGAAAGCGTCATTCAGGATGGCATCAAAACTCCGGATATCGGGGGCACATCGTCGACGACCGAAGTGGTTCAGGAAATTTGCCGCCGGCTTAAGACATTGTAATCCGTAAAAAACAGAGGCACAGCTGGTGCTTCTGTTTTTATTTTTCGCCTTTATAACCACTGCTTGAGAAAGTTCATAAAGGTTTGGCATGCTTTCGATAAGTACGTATCCTTGTTCCATGAAGCCCCCAAATGCAGATATACCGGTGGATCGAGTGAGACGGGAACCAGAGATTGATCGTCGTGCTTAATGACCATACGCAAAAACAAAGTGATTCCAAAGCCCTCGGATACCAGGGATTTGATCAGGGACAATTGATTGGTTGAGAAGGTGATATTCGGTGGGCTCGCGGCATGTCGGCTTGCTTCCATAATCAATTCACGCTGGAGATAACCTTCTTTGAATAAAACCAGGGGCTCGCTCAAAATCTCCTGAAGGCGCAAGGACGAACGCTCCGCCAGAGGATGACCGGCCGGCAGACAAACCACCATTTCCTCTCTTAACAAAGGGATGACCTCGTGATGCTCCTGCTGGTGGTCGCCGAGAACACTAATTCCAATGTCCACCTCTTTACGATCCAACAGCTTTTGAACTTCCAGCGTTCCTGCTTCTACTACGCTGATGGTGAGAGCAGGATACTTCTTTTTAAATTCCTTAATGATCTGGGGAAAATAATAACTTCCAAACATGGAGGGGAGACCGATGCGGATTTCCCCTTTCTCGAGTCCTCTTAATTCCTCCATTTCTTTACGGGCTTCTTCTACACGGCTGAGAATGGCCCGGGCGTGAATAAGCAGCGCGCGGCCTTCCGGGGTTAGAGCCACCGCCTTTTCCGAACGGTCGAACAGGGTGAGCTGCAATTCCTCCTCCAGTTTATGAATCGATTTGCTGATCGCCGGCTGGGCAACCAGCAGCTTCTCGGCAGCTTTGGTAAAACTGCCGGAATTCGCAATCTCTACAAAATACTGCAGTTTTTTAAAATCCATCCATGGCTCTCCTTTGCGGAATACACTATTCCCAATAGTTATGGAAATGATGAAATTAATATATTTTATTAATAGTATGTCATCATGGTATCATCTGTAGACAGTCATGTAAAGGAGTTTTCGTTGATGAATTATGGTACAGGAGAATATTGGAGAGCTACGGCGGCGCTAAGCCTGGGGTCCTTCCTGGTATTTGCGATCGTTTATTTGACGCAGCCGCTGTTGCCCTTATTCGTTGTTGAATTTGGATTAAGCGAATTTATGTCAAGCTTATCGCTTTCGGTGGTGGTATTTTGTATCAGTGTGGCTTTGCTGATTTACGGGCCCGTATCCGATGCGGTTGGAAGAAAACCGATCATGGTCTGGTGCATGGCAGGAGGGGTCGTCTCCACGGTTCTGACGGCCTACGTCAGCGATTACTCGGTTCTCCTCATCCTGCGCGCCGTACAGGGCTTGTTTCTTGCAGGGCTTCCGGCTTTGGCGATGGCCTATATGAGTGAAGAATTTTCACCCAAAGCATTAAGTGTTTCCATGGGTCTTTATATCGCGGCGAACAGCCTTGGAGGAATGAGCGGAAGGATTTTGAGCGGAGTGATCGCAGAGCATTGGGGATGGCGCTCGTCCTTTGCCATGATAGGATTCTTGTCGGTGGCTTTATTTGTCGCGTTTGTGTTCTTGCTTCCCCGTTCCCGCAATTTTAAGCCTTCGCCTCTGCAATGGCGCAGTGCCGCGTTGGCTATGATCAATCATCTGAAAAACCCGACGCTGAGCATCGGAATGCTGATCGGAGGCCTGCATTTTTTGGTGTTTATCGGTTCGTTTAATTATCTTACTTTCCTGCTTAGCGAGGAGCCCTTTCATCTGAGTCCTTCCCAGCTGGGCATGCTCTTTCTGGCCTATGCGGCCGGCAGCCTGGGTTCCGCGGTGTCCGGAAGATTGTCCGACCGCTGGGGCAAAAGCCGCTGTATGATGGCAGGTATCCTGATCTTTGCCTCGGGTCTTCTGCTTACGCTTGTCGGTTGGCTTCCGGTAATCCTGATCGGCCTGGTTCTGCAGTGCTTCGGATTTTTCTTTTCCCATTCCGCCTCGGCAAGCTGGGTAAATTCCCGGGCGGCCTTTGCCAAAGCAAGCGCAGCCAGTCTGTACTTATTCTTTTATTATTTGGGCGGCGGCCTGGGAAGTTTTTATTTGGGCTGGTTTTGGCATCTAAACCGTTGGCCCGGAGTGGTCGGAGGCGGAATGCTGGTCTTTATCTTGACCTTCTTCCTGACCAGAAAGCTCTATGCGGAGGAAAGCCGAAGTCTGGTTCGGGTAAACGGGATGATCACAACGAAATAAAAATTGGACAACGCCGGAAACTATGATTTAATAGAAGAGTGCAATCCTTATTTTGAAACGGTAACGGAGTGACTTTCAATGCTAGTGGATATTAAACATAGGCTCGGCGAAAAAAATATACAGGAACTGCTCTCGTATTCGGTCTTTCCCGACTCCGGTTTGTTGGAAAAGGAACTGAACGCCTATGCGAAAGAGGACAGCCGCGAGCTGTATGGATATGAAGAGGATGGCCAAATGATTGGCCTTGTCGGGTTTATTGCGCATCCGAATGGGCTTCTGGAAGTGAAGCATCTCGCTGTTCATCCGGAATATCGCGGGCAAGGCTATGGCAGAGGACAAATATTGGAGCTGATCGAGCTCAAAAAACCGCGGGAAATTCAAGCGGAAACCGATGAAGAATCGGTGGAGTTCTATAGGAATATAGGTTTTTCCATCAGAAGTCTGGGGGAAAAATTCCCCGGCGTTGAACGATTTCAATGTGTGTATGAAGTGGAATCGGATGAGTGAACAAGATGCCGCTTAGAGTAAAAAATAGGGTTAATTCGCAGCTGCTCATTGCAGCTGTTTTTCTTTGGTCAGGATTGAACCGAATGGCGCTCGGTTACGCCTATATGAATAGAAACATTTAAAGTGAGGCGAAGCATATTGGACTGAGACAACGAACAACACTTCTTCCGGTCCTGGATTGATGATGGAAGACGGAAAGATGCAGCTGCCATTTTCCTCATCCGTGTTCTTTGACACCGAGGTAAAGGAGCTGTACCTGCACATAGGAACGGTACAAGTCTCAGAGAGAGAACCCAGCGGCAGCTTTGAGCTTTCAATGAATGGAACGTTCCCCTTAACGGTTCGATATAAGAATAAGGACATCGTCATTGAGAAGGCTCGATATCATGACGGGTATCTTCACTTGAAAGTGAAAAAAGGAGCCCCTCATCAAGACCGGCTGGAAAGCGTGTATTTCTTCATAAAAGAGTATAACGATCAAATTTCCCAAAACGATCAATTAATGGAGAAAGTGAACAGCAATTACAAGCGAAAGCAGCAGTCCATACCTGGATCTTTACATCCCTGCCTCCAAGCAGGATAAGTACACGATTTCTTTACAGCGCGTAAACGATCCGATTGTCATCAATAAAGATTATCCCATCTCCCTAAAATAGCTGGTATAAAAAAGGAAACTTCCCGGGCAAACTACATCATGGAAAAGGAGGGAAGAAAAGCCATGGCAAAAATTGCGGTTGAGAACAGCTTGGAGGATGTAAAGAATGCCCTGCAGCAAAACGGGCACGAGGTTGTTTCCATAGACAGCGGAAATTTGCAAAATTGCGATTGCTGCGTCATTTCCGGTCAGGATAAGAACGTGATGGGAATCAGTGAAACCGTTACTCAAGCGTCGGTGATTAACGCCCGAGGCATGACAGCCGATGAAATTGTACAAAGAGTAAACCAAAGCTTGAGCTAGATCGCCTATACCATTCCTTACGCCCGCTGCCAGCGGGTTTTTTTGTTTGGATAACTATTCGGGACCTAACGTTATCTATCAATTATTGAAAAATCAATGAACAAAGGCTTTAAACTGTAAACTTATGAGTTCAAAAGAGACTCTTTAGTATTGACGAGGAAAAAATGTCCAATGTATAATCAGTAAAAGATGTTTAAACTTTAGTGTTCACAATGAACTCATTAGTTCTTTGAGTGAATATCCAGGAGGTTGAAGCATGCCAAAGCGCCAAGAAATCATTGATGCAGCGAGCCGGTTATTTTCCGAGAAGGGGCTTGCAGCAACCACGGTAGATGAGATCGCCAAGGAAGCCGGTGTAGCCAAGGGCTCCTTTTATAAAATGTTCGAATCCAAGGATGTACTTCTCAGCGAAGTCTTGACTCAATTTATCGATTCCATGCAGGAAATGGCGGACTATGTCATTCTGCTGGCGGATATGACTGCAAAAGAAAAGATCGAGAAGCATTGTCAGCTCACACTGGAACATATTTTTGAGCAAAGGCATTTCTTCTTATCCGTGATCTCTCCCCATGATGTGAGCTCTGCAAGTCTAGTCAAAACGAATTCCTCCATCGTCATATTTGAAAAACAAATCATGCATTTAACGAAAAAAATGCTGCTGTCTGCCTATGGTGAAGAGATCGATCCCTTCGTTTGGGATATCGTATTAGCCTATCACTCCTTTATGCGGGAATATGCCTTTCAAATCATTCATACTCAACAAAACGCTATTCCAGTTGTATCCAAGCTGATTTCAAATATCCTCGATATCCTCATTCAGTATTTTCATGAAAGCCGTATCGAGCCCGTGATTACTTGTGAACTAAGAAAAAAAATAGAATTTGTTGAGTACAGTCCTGTGGATAAAGAGAACCAAATCTTGGAATTGTATAGGATGATAGAGAGCAAGGCAGCGTCTCTTAACATCGAACCTCAGTCTAAAAAGGAAGTGATAGAAGCGATTGCTTATCTGAAGGAAGAAGCGAATCGTAATCGTCCAAGAACCGTGATCAAGAAGTCATTACTAAATTATTTAAGAGAACATAAACCCTTATCGGAGTTGTGTAACCGTCTCGAAAGACTTCTTTTTGACTAAGAGAGGGCCCACTAACTTTACAAAATATGTAATATAAGAGGGGACATGTATGACTACCAATACATCTGAGCCATCGCCGGATAAGGAAAAGGGTGGCATCAAGCAGTGGATTGCTTTATTCTCCATTATTTTTGCAACGTTTCTCGAAATGTTGGACCATAGCGTAATCAATGTCGCTATACCCAAAATGACCAGCTTATTGAATTCAACAATAGATGATATGGAGTGGGTGGTTACCGGATATACTTTGGCTACAGCCGTGGTCATCCCGCTCGGAGGATTCTTGGCAGACCGCTTCGGTTATAAAAAAATACTTATGATTTCGGTTTCGGCTTTCATAATGACTTCAGCCATGTGCGGGATGGCGTGGAATGATACCAGCCTTATCGTATTTCGAGTCCTTCAGGGCTTAGGCGGAGGAATCATCATGCCGGTAGGCATGGCCATGCTTTATCAGATTATGGATCGCTCCAAGGTGCCTATCGCGATGGGGATTTGGGGGATCTCTGCCATGGCTGCTCCTTCCCTGGGGCCAACGATTGGAGGCTACGTCGTAGAGCATATGCATTGGAGCATCTTGTTTTATATTAATATTCCGATAGGCCTCTTATCCTTATTGATCGCTTTTTTTCTCATTAAAGAAACACCCAAACAATCGCATTTGAAATTTGATTTTCCGGGCATTATTCTCTCGAGTATCTTTTTTTGTTCATTGCTGCTGATCATCAAAAAGGGTGAAGCAGAGGGGTGGACATCCCTATACATCGTTACGCTCATATGGATATCGGTTTCCAGCTTCATGCTGCTGCTGTGGGTTGAGACGGGGAAGAAAGACCCGGTCATCAATTTACGATTATTTAAAAATAAGGATTTTACCGTCAGTATCCTTATCTCTTCCCTGGTGTTTATTGCGATTCAAGGAGGAGCGTATATCCTTCCGATATGGTACCAGAATGTCGGGGGGCTAACGCCGTCTCAAACGGGAGTACAGCTGATGCCTCAAGCCATTGCCACCGCCTTGATGATGCCGCTTGTCGGTGCGCTATCAAACCGGATTGGAGTCATTCCTTTTGGAGTAACTGGTCTGGCGCTATTAACCTTTGGTACTTACAAATTGCATTTTATTACGGGTGACATCTCCAACTATGAATTGAACGTATACCTTGTTATTCGAGGGCTGGGAATCGGTTTATGCATGATGCCCATTATTGCTGCGGGATTAAATACGATGTCTAACGAGCTGATGGGCAGCGCGTCTTCGCTCTCCAACATCCTGCGCAGTGTGTCATCCTCCTTTGGGATTGCTCTTTTGGGGACCTTTATGTCGCATCGGACAACACAATACGGAGCAGCGATAACGGAGCAGATATCAGAAACGTCGCCGGCATTTGCAGTATTCCAAGGCCATATTGTACATAACTATATGATGCTGGGGGCGGATACGGCTGCCTCGCAGGGCGGATTCCTTGGCGTACTGGGTCAAACGATTCAGAAAGAAGCGTTAGTACGGGGCTTCACGGATACGTTTTTTCTTCTTGTGATCTTGGGAGCGATTTGCATCCCTCTCGTATTTCTAATGAAAAACAAATCGTCCCGTGAAGGCGGGGATGACATCATGATTCACTAAGGTTGAGTTCACCCGAGCTTATTGACCATACAGAACCATATCTATCGTTTGAAATCTTGGGGGGAGAAACATGAAAAGAAAACTGATCTTAATATTGATCATTATCGTCATCATAGGTTCAGGGGCAGGCATTGGATCTTATTTTTGGTATCAATCTGTTCATTATGTGAAAACGGAAGATGCGCGATTAGCAGGAGAGATCTATCGTGTCATGCCTAAAATTTCAGGGAAGCTAAACACACTGACGATCAAACAAGGAGATACGGTTGTTGCGGATCAAATCGTAGGTCAGCAGGACATAACGAACTTATCCAGCACGTTACTGGATCAAGCATCACTTCGCTCTCCGGTTAGCGGTACGGTAATTCATACCTCGGCAAAACCGGGCGAGGTCGTCACACCGGGCCAATCCGTAGCGATGATTGTGGATAAAAAAGCACTTTATGTTTCCGCCAATATTGAAGAGACGGAAATCGAAAAGATCAAGCTCGGCCAATATGTTGAATTCTCCATTGATTCATTCCCGAGCCATACGCTTACTGGAAAAGTCTATGAGATCGGGAACGCCACGGCGTCAACGTTCTCTCTTCTTCCTACGACAAGCACAAGCGGTAATTTTACAAAGGTGACCCAGCGGATCGGGGTCAAAATATCGATAGACGATCAGCGAGGGTTGAACCTGTCTCCGGGCATGAGCGCTGAAGTGAAGATACATATTAAGGGGGAGAACTGAGATGAACAAAAGGTTTCGTACGATCACCATATTATCCGTTCTTGCCGCTTCGACGATGGTCTTTACAGGCTGCGGCACCGATCTGCCTGCTAATGCCTCCGAACAGCAGATTCCTTCGGTTAAGACGATTACATTGTCATCTGTCGAACGTGGACTCATCGGTAAGGTTGTTGTGAATGAAACGGTAGAGATCTATTCCAAGCAGCCTGGAAGAATCGCTTCCATTTTGGTAGAGGAAGGGGCAAAAGTGAAAAAAGGCGATTTGCTTGTGCAGCTGGAGACAAGCGAATTAGAAGTGCAGGTGAGAAAAGCCCAGGCCGGTCTCGATGCAGCACAAGCCCAGCTCGCTAATACGCTTGAGGGAGCCAGGCAAGAGGATATCCGTGCAGTCCAAGGTGCACTGGATGCTGCCCATGCTTTGGTTGATCAATCGAAAGCGGCTTTTGACCAAATTCAAATTACGTATAATCAAGCCAGAAACCATTATGATATGGGCAACATCACGAAGGATGAATTGGAGTTAGCGACAACCAACTATAAAACGGCAAAATCAGCCTACGATGCAGCGGTAGCCAATGCGAGGAGTGCCCAGGCGAAGCTGGACTTATTAAAGGCTGGAGCTGCGGCCAGTACGATAGACCAGCTTAGAGCCCAGGTTGCAGCTGCACAAGCGGATCTTGATTCGGCCAATTTAATGCTGAGGAATGCCTCTATTGTTTCTCCGATCGACGGTATTGTGGTGAAGAAATATGCAAAAGCCGGTGAGATGGCTTTCACCGCCATGCCTTCCGGTGCCTCCCTTCTGCAGCTGGTTAGTTTGGATCCTGCCAAAGTCGAGGTGAGTGTTCCGGAGTCAGAGGTGAACCAGATCAAGGAAGGGGACTCCATCGATATTCAAGTCGCGAGCTTACCGGATAAAAAATTTCAAGGAACGGTTTCCTTCGTTAGTCCGGTTTCCGATCCTAACAATAACACGTTTACGGTAAGGTTAACCGTCCCGAATCCGGAAAATCTTCTCCGCGCAGGTAACGTGGTTACAGTGAACTTTACCGCCGATGCTGCTAAACATGTAGAAATACCGAGAGACTCCATTATTGAAAAAGACGGAAAAAAACTTGTGTATAAGCTGGATGGAGATCAGGTCCGGGAGATCGCAGTTACAACTGAGGATAAAAATAAGGATTGGGTTTTTGTTGAAAACAGCTCCTTATTCCATCATGAAGACAAAATTGTGATCTCACCGCCGGCAAGCTTGTCCGATGGCACTAAAGTTGTGGTTGAATAGCAGCAATGAGAGCTATAACGGAAGAAAAAGGCAGAAATAACCGACATCAGACTTGACAGGAGGAAACCCAAGTGAAACACAAGCTGAAGAAAACCGTAGCATCTGTTGTAATTACCGCCTCGATGATAAGCACCGGTTACTCCGCTTTTGCGGCCGAGGCTTCAGAACCCGCCTTCAGCGCACAGACGGCCGTTACACTCGGAACGGCAACCGCTCCTTTCATCGGTTCGAACCGGATTGTAAACGGAGAAAACAACTTTACCTTCAGCGGCAATTCCGAGCAGTTTGGTTACCCGTTATCCGTTCGCATCTACGAAGTGTTTACCACAGAGACAGGTGCAGAAGGTAAACGTCTGCTTGGCGTATTCAAGCAATAATCCGACTTCAATTCCACACGAAATCCGACCTCGCGAGGGGCGGATTTTTTATTTATGTTATATTTAATAACATAAATTTATTGAATTTTGGTGCTTTGCTTAGTATAATGTTATATAATATAACATATATATATTCCGAATTCCGCAATGGATCCAGCCGCACGAATATCCGAGGTCATTTCCTGGGAGGGGAGTACCTATGCATCTTACCGTCGAAGAGGCGTTGTCGATTTTTCCTTTGTCTAAAGGAAGGCTGGTTGCAGGAAAAACCGGTACGTCAAGAATCGTGAAATCCGTCAATGTGATGGACGCCCCGGACATCACTGATTGGATAAAAGACGGCGAAATGTTGTTTACGACCGCATACCTCATTAAAGACGACATTGACGAGGGCATCCAACTGCTGCGCAAGCTGGACCAGCGGGGTTCCGCGGGGCTCGGGATCAAGCTGGGCCGGTTTTGGTCCGATGTTCCCGAACCCATCCTTGACGAGGCGGACCGTCTGGAATTTCCTCTCATAGAGCTTCCTTATCAATTCACGTTCTCCGATCAGATGAAGGGGTTATTTTACGCCGAATTGCAGCGCAATACCAAGGTGCTTCATTCGGTCCTCGAGAAGCAAAAAAAGCTTATGCAGTTCGCCCTCAAACCCGACCATCTCAGCAACTTTTTTCATGCGATTCTGGGGATTATCGGGTATCCGATGGCTGTGGTCGCTTCACGCGGTCATCTGGTCTTTAATTCAACCTCGATGAGTGAAGCGCAGCTTCTGCAGGGTTGGCCTTGGAAAGATCGCAGCCAATGGGTTTACTCGGAGAACGGCAGACATTTCCGTATTCCTTTGACGGATAAAGAAGAAGGTATCGGTTACGTGCTGTTTTATCCTACAGAACCTCAATTGATGAAGGTTGAGGAAGGTCTTTTTCACCAGGCGGCCGAAATCATCTCTTACCAAATGAGTTTCGTGTACAAAGAATTTGTCGATCATTCCGTGCAAAATGACCTCGGGTACTTATTGTCGCGCTATTTAAAAGGGAACGGCACCATTGAGGCGCTTACAGAAGGGGCGGAACGCCTTGGGATCAAGCTTTTCGAAGGATCGTATCAGTGTGTGCTGGCAGCGGTGCCGCCGGAGATCCCGGAAAGCGACCGCTCCAAATGGCTTCGCGACCTTCGCGAAGAGCTTAAATTCCATCCTGAGCTGAAAAACAAACAGGTGATCCATTTTCGCATAGGAGAGGGGGAGTTCTCGATTTTTTCCGCGGATTCATTTTCCGGGAACGGGACGCTCCCGGCCCTTCTTGCCAAAGGATTACAAGGCCTGCTCGGAGCGGCGGACGCCACACGCAGGCCCTGGCTGTCGGTGAGCGGCAGAAAATGCAAGCCGGAGTCTTTGCTGAAGGCGTTTCAGGAATGTCAGGACACGCAGCAGATTGCAGAACGTCTCGGAATTCGCGATCCGGTCATTCAATTCGAAACGGTGGAGCTTGCCTATTTATTTCAGCATGTGCCCGCCCGGAAAATGCAACTGTATTGCGATGAAGTGCTTCAAGCGCTGCTGGTCAAGGATCCCGAGTATGCGCGGGAGATGCTGCACACGCTCGAGGTCTTTATAGACAATGACGGGCAAATGAATGAAACCGCCAAGCAGCTTTACATTCATCGCAACACCGCGGCATATAGATTGGAGAAGATCGGCGAATTGTTGGGCGTCGATTATAAAAGCATAAGCGATTTGCTCCGGCTGAAGCTTGTGTTCGTCTTTCGGCAAATGCTGAATTCCTAAAGGCGTTACCCAGACGCAAGGAGGACATCCATGTCTAAACTGCTCATCAAGCAAGCTCAAATCATTACCATGAACAGTCAAGAAGAAGTATATTCCGGGGATGTTTGGATTGAGAATGACCGGATCGTTCATGCCGCACCTGATCTGAGCTCGTTGGAAAAGCAAGCCGATCATATCATTGCGGGAAAAGGGCGCGTGCTGCTGCCGGGATTTGTGCAAACGCACATTCATTTATGCCAGACGCTGTTCCGGGGGCGGGCCGATGACATGGAGCTGCTGGATTGGCTGAAGAAGAGAATTTGGCCTCTGGAGGCTGCGCATGACGAAGAATCGGTCTACTATTCGGCTTTGCTTGGCATTGGAGAGCTGATTCGCAGCGGAACAACCACCATTCTTGATATGGAGACGGTTCGCCATACGGATTTTGCTTTTCGCGCTATGGCAGAAAGCGGCATTCGCGCCGTAGCCGGCAAAGTCATGATGGATTGCGGCGCGGATGTGCCGTCCGCTTTACTTGAGCGGACGGATCAATCGATCCTGGAAAGCGTAGATCTGCTGCAGAAATGGAACGGAGCGGAAGGCGGACGGATTCGGTATGCGTTTTGCCCGCGTTTTGTCGTGTCCTGCACGGAGCGTCTGCTGACGGAAGTCAGGGATCTGTCGGAGCAGTACGACGTAAAGATCCATACTCATGCTTCTGAAAACAGAGGCGAGATTGAGCAGGTCGAGCGGGAGAGAGGCATGCGCAATGTCGTGTACCTCGATCATATCGGGCTGGCTACGCCCAGGCTGATATTGGCCCACTGCATCTGGCTCGATGAAGAAGAAAAGCGGATTATCCGCCAACGCGGCGTGAAAGTGACGCATTGTCCGGGCTCCAATCTGAAGCTGGCCTCCGGCATTGCGGATGTGCCGGATTTATTGTCTCAGCATACCCATGTCGGTCTGGGAGCGGACGGGGCCGCCTGCAATAATCATCTCGACATGTTTCAAGAAATGCGCCTTGCTGCGCTGATTCATAAAACGAATTGCGGACCGGCCGCTATGGGGGCGAAGAATGTGCTTCGGATGGCGACGATGGGCGGGGCGGAGGTGCTCGGGATGGAAGGCGAGATCGGCAGTATCGAGCCGGGGAAAAAAGCCGATCTGATCCTGTTGGATCTCAACGATTTTCATGCGTATCCATCGTATGATGCCGATCCGTATTCTCGTATCGTGTATTCGGCAACCCGAGGCGACGTGGATACGGTAATCATTGACGGAAAGATCGTGATGCAAGGAAAGCAGCTGCTTACCGTAGATAAGAAGGTGGTACTGCAAGAGGCCGATCGGTGTATCGAAAGGCTGCTGAAGCGGATATAGACGGATCATAAGGTGTGGTGACATGGAGATGCACGGATTGCTGGAGGTGTTGTTCCGAACCAGGCGAAAGACGGTGCTTGCCACGGTGATCGAAACCGAGGGACACGCTTGCCGTAAATCTGCTCCGGATCATTTGCATGATCCGGTCGGCTTGGATATCGGTAACGGCAGGTCCGGAAGAAATCACCGGCAGCATTGCGGCCGAATGGATTGCTCTAGGAAGATTTGAAATACCACGTACTCGATCTGAACATCGGGAGGGATTGGCCATGGCGATCGGCAACCGCATCCATCCTTCCGAACCGAGGGTTTGGCAGCCCTCCGGTTTGAAAGAAGCATGGGAATTGCGCCAAAATCTGCAGACGGAAAGCACTTTCGTATCCGGCGGATCGCTGTTAAGGACACAGTGGGAGTCCGGACAGACCGAGATGCCCATGCATTTGATCAGCTTGGAGGGCATATCCGAACTGCAAGGCTTGCGCGTACTGGAGAATAGAGGAGATGGAGTCAAGCTCAGAATTGGCAGTTTGGTTCGGTTGGCAGCGTGCGGAAAACAAGCGGAATCCCGGCTGCTCGCTGAAGCGTGCAGGTTGATTGCTGCACCTTCCGTGCGGAATATAGGAACGCTGGGAGGCAACGTGGCTTCCGGTATCGGTGATGCCATTCCTGCGTTATTAGTTAACGACGCCATCCTGAGTTGGTTTAACGGCAAGGGAATTGTAGCGGAACGGCTGGAAGCCTGGTTGGCCGGACGGCGGAAAGGTAAGGCCGGAGAGGACAAACGCATCTTGGCGGAGATTGTCCTGCAGCCCGTGCCGGTTAAGGGAAGCGATACTGGCGTCATGGAATTTTATCATAAAGCTGCGCGGCGGGAGGCCTTTGCTCCTTCTCTTGTTACGGTTGCCGGCACGGGGATTTTGCAACAAGACGGAAGCTTGTCTGAATTAAAGTTAGCTGCAGGAGGAGGCTCTTCTACGGCCTGTCGTCTGCCGTACACGGAAGCGCTGCTGACAGGACGGCCTCTCACGGAATCGCTTCTGAAACAAGCGCATGATTTAGTGAAATCGGAATGGAGCGGCTTCGCCGATCCGTTCGCTGCTGCGGAATACCGGCGGACAGCCGCAGCCAATCTGATCGTGTCGGAGCTGTGGAAGCAGATGACGGCCAAACGTTAAATCCGAATTGCCGGGGAGGGAATGACGTGCTGTTGAACAAACCAAATGCGGGAACACGCTGGAAGATCCGGCCGGACGGAGCGGATAAGGTGACGGGAAAATGCATATATTTGACGGATATGCATAGGCCGGGGATGCTTTACGGCAAAATATTGCGAAGCCGGCACGCTCATGCCCGGGTGCTTTTCATTCGAACGGAGGAAGCCGAACGGCTTCCAGGCGTTCATGCGGTTATTACGTACAGAGACGTTCCCGGCATGAACCGTTTTGGAATAGCCATCCCTGATCAGCCTGTGCTTTGTGAGGATCGGGTCCGATATATAGGGGATGCTTTGGCTGCCGTAGCAGCCGACAGCCTCGAGATTGCGGAGCAGGCGCTGCGGATGATCGAAGTGGGTTATGAACCTTTACCGGTGCTGGATAATCCTGAAGCCGCACTGCGTCCGGATGCTCCGAAGCTTCATCCGTCAGGCAACGTTCTGCACCGAACCTCATATCGGCGCGGTGAAGTATCGGACGCATTCGCCCGCTGTGCGCATGTGGTGGAACATACTTATTACACGCCGAGACAAATGCATACGTACATGGAAACGGAAGGCGGATTATTCGTTCCTGAGGAGGACGGAAGATTGACGGTGTACGCACCGACGCAGCACGGTTATAAGGACCGGATGCAGCTGTCGAGAATTTTGGCGATGCCGGAATCCGGGATTCGGGTCGTTTCCAGTCCGATCGGAGGATCATTTGGCGGGAAGGATGAGCTTAACATTCAGCCGTTCGGAGCGCTGCTCGCATTAAAGAGCGGCCGGCCTGTCAAGATTCATCAGGAGCGCTTCGAGTCCGTTCGTGCAGGGTTGAAGCGTCATCCGATGAAGATTACCATGCGCACCGGCGTGGACGGCGAAGGCCGGTTGGCAGCTCATCAGGTGCGAATGATCGCGGACACCGGCGCCTATGCGACTCTAGGACCGGCCGTACTGAATTTCGCCACCGAGCATACCATGGGACCTTACCGTATTCCCAACGTTGACGTGGAAGGGGTGTCCGTTTATACGAACAACGGGATATCCGGAGAATTTCGGGGCTTCGGTGGAAATCAGGTGATTTATGCGCTGGAGGGTCAGATGGACCGGCTTGCCGAAAAGCTGGGGATGGACCCTTGGGAGCTGCGCCGGATCAATCTCCGCAAGGCGGACGATCCTGGTCCGATGGAACAGAAGATCGTAGCGACTGAAGGAGCCGGCCAAGTATGGGCCTCGGTCGAACAAAGCGACGTTTGGCGCAGAAGAAAAGCAAACGCGAAGGATGATCGGGTGCCCTGGATTCGACGGGGAGTAGGCGCAGCCATCGCCATGCATGGATCGGGGCTCGGTTTTGGTTTGCCGGATTTCGGAGGAGGCAGGCTATCGTTGAATTCGGAAGGGAAAATCGAGGCCGCCTTCGGCTACGAGGAATTCGGGCAGGGGCTGCTGGGAACGCTGGAGATCATGCTGACGGAACATTTCGGCTGTCTTGCGGAGGATTTGTCGCTTGTTATCGGAGATACGGGTCGTGTGCCGCACAGCGGTTCCAGCACTGCATCCCGCACAACCACGATGATGTGGCTGGCTCTGCAAAAAATGAAGCCGGTCTTTATCGGCAAGCTGCTGTCGGAGGCATCGGCCATATTGGACATTCATCCCTCAGAGCTGGAAACAGGACCAGGAGGCATATGGAGAAGGCAGGCGCTTGGAAGCGAGTCGGACCGCCATTCGCCCGTCATAACTTACAGGGAGTTGGCCGAAAAGGCAGCGAAACCGATCGAGACATTAAGTCAAATTCATTTTCCGACAACGCCTGACGCCGTCATGGGCGGCCATTTCCTTTACACTTACGCCGGTGCCGCTGTCGAAGTGGAGGTTAATACGCTGACAGGCCGTGTCCGGATCGTCGATCAGTATCATGCGGTTGCAGCGGGACCGGTTGTGAATCCCATGGGCTATGCGGGACAGATTGAGGGCGGGAGCAGCATGGCCATTGGATTTACGCTAATGGAGGATGCGGTTATGTCATCGGGACATTATATCACCCGGAATTTGGATACGTACTTGATTCCGACCGTATACGATATGCCCGGGCGCTTTGGCCTGGATGCCATTGAAGAGCTTCCGGAAGACGATCCCTATGGACCTCGGGGAATAGGAGAAATAGGAACGGTGGCTCTGGCCCCGGCGATTATTTCTGCCGTTCGGCAGGCCGTCGGTGTGTGGGTGGAGAAGCTGCCGATCTCTCCGGAGCAGCTCATTGGAAACGCCGATTTCTTGAATGGAGCGTGAAGCGGATGATTGTAGATGCCAATGCCGGAGCATGGAGCTGCACGATCAACGGGAAGCCTGTCGTCCTGGAGCATATGCCTCCCACGAGAAAATTGCTCGACATTCTCCGGGATGAACTGCGCCTGACGGGGACGAAAATGGCCTGCGGAATCGGACGATGCGGAGCTTGTATGGTGCTTTTGGACGGTAAACCGGTCAACAGCTGTTTGTTGATGGCCTATCAATGCGCAGGCAGAGAGCTGGTGACTATTGAAGGGCTGCAAGGACCGGAACGCGATCCGGTGCAGCAGGCGTTTCTGGAGGAAGGCGCTTTTCAATGCGGCTACTGCACCTCGGGTATGCTGATGTCCGTCAAGGGGCTCTTAAAAGCGAATCCTTGCCCGAATCGTTCGGAAATTGAAGAATCCCTGTCGGGCAATTTATGTCGTTGTACCGGCTATGGACCGATCATTCGGGCGGTAGAAAAGCTGTCCGAACTTAACAGGCAAGGTGCGAGGAATGTGGACCGTGAAGTATAAGCATGGGCATAGTGCGAAGAAATGTTACGGTTTGTCCTTTGGGTCAGACATTATGGCGTATGGCGTAATGGACGGAGCTGCCTTGGAAGGCAGCCCTGTTGATTTTTGGCTATTCATAGAAGGTTTCGCATGCATAGGGCCTGCCCGTGCGACAACTGGTGCAAGCCCCGCAGGAAGCAAAAGATAATACAACGTGATCTCCCGGCTGTACGCTGGATACGCCATTGCCTACGCTTTCCACAATATCCGAGCCCTCATGGCCTAATACGGCGGGAAGCGGAACAGGATAATACTGATCTCGAACAATCAGGTCGGTGTGACAAATTCCCGCTCATTCGCTAACATAGACACCATCCTCCATGATTTCAAATGGCAACGTTTTCTTGCAATTGAAATATATCACAGGATGTTTGAAAGGAAATGATTTCAGCGTATTTGGAATGAAATATTTAACATCGCGATGATCATTTTTTTGAAATGCGACCGGTAAACAGCAGCATAATAAAGGAAATGAGAATAATAGCACCTGTCCAGGCCCACGCCATCGCCGTATTGCCCGCATCGACCGCAACATAAATCGCAGTAGGGATGGTTTGGGTTTTGCCGGGAATATTCCCGGCAATCATCAAGGTTGCCCCGAATTCGCCGAGGCCCCGCGCGAAGCCGAGGATATAGGCGGTGACTAATGAACGAAAGGTTAATGGAAGTGTGATGTACCTGAACACTTGCCATTCGCTTGCTCCGATGGAACGCCCCGCATCCTCCAAATCCCGGTCGACGGAAGCATAGCCTGTCTTCATCGTTTGATAGACGAGCGGAAAAGCTACCACGATCGAAGCGACCACGGCTGCCCACCAGGAAAAGACGACCGGCGCATCGAACAACCATTCGAAGAAACGTCCGATCCAGCTTTTTCGGCCAAGCATAACCAAGAGCAAAAAACCGACTACGGTTGGCGGAAGGACAAGCGGCAGCATAAATGCCGTTTCGAGAAGCGTCTTTCCTTTAAACGATCGCCGGGACATCCACCAGGCAGCACCCACACCTAATACAGCAACCACTATACTGGATAGCATGGCCACTTGCAGTGATAATCCTATCGGGGACCAATATTCGTTCCAACTCCAACTCATGCCCATCACGATCACTTCGGTATGGAAAATCCGTATTTGACGAATACATCCAGCGCTTCTTTCGATTGCAGGTATGTAAATAAATCTTCAGCTTCTTTACTATACTTCGTCGCTTTGACAATTCCTATCGGATACTCGACGGGAGTGTAGGTAGTCGGATCGACGGCAAAAGCGATGGTGACCTGCTTTGAAGTCAAAGCGTCCGTTTTATATACAAATCCGGCTTCGGCGTTCCCGGTTTCCACATATTGAAGCACTTGTCGCACGTCTTTTCCTTGTACGGTTTTGGACTGCAGCGTATCCCACAGTTTGGCGTTAGTAAGCGCTTCTTTGGCATAGTTTCCGGCCGGGACGCTTTCCGGAATGCCGATCGCCACATGTTTTACTTCCGCTTTCGCTAAATCCGCTATACTTTTAACCTCCGTTTTCCCATCTGCCGGAGTGACGACGACCAGTTCGTTGTTCAACAAATTCTTTTGTTTATTCGTATCGATCAGCTGTTTGTCAACGAGCGCCTGCATGTTCTTGGGCGCAGCGGAAAGGAACAAATCTGCCGGAGCCCCTTGCTCAATCTGCTGTTGTAAAGCCCCGGATGCGCCGAAGTTAAAGTTCAATTTGATATTTGTATTCTTGGTTTCGTAAGCCTTCTGGATTTCCTTGAGCGCATCGGTCAGGCTTGCTGCCGCAGAAACGGTCAATTCCACAGTTTCCACAGACTGCTGACCGGTTTGGTTCGAATTCGGGGCCTGTGCACTGTCACCGGCGTTAGCGGCCGGTTTTTGCTCCGTTCCGCAGCCTGCAAACGCAAACATTATTACAGAGATAAATAATAAGATCATATTTCTTTTAACATTTCCAAACATTATTTCGCCTCCTAAATTATAATTAGATATAATATAACATAAATAATTATATTGTATATAGAGTTTTTACATTGTAAACCTGTATAAGAATCTTTTTATGTCCGGATGTGATAAAATAAAGTCGGACGAATGAGCGGCAATGACAATGAGCAGGGAGGATTAGGATGTCTAACGAACAATCCTACACGACCGAGGAAATCGCTAAGCTATTGAAGATATCCAAACTCACGGTATACGATCTGATAAAAAAAGGGGAGCTGCCCTCTTACCGGGTTGGCAAGCAGATGCGGGTGGATGCGGCCGACCTCGAAGCGTATAAGCAAAGAAGCAAAAGCATCAAGGCCGCCGAAAAGCCGGCACTGGCTGAAGTTTCTGCAAGACCCGCGCTATCGGCTTCCCATAACGGAACGCGCGCTGTCGTTATCACCGGGCAGGACATCAGCCTGGATATTCTGGCCAAGCATATAGAGAGGAATATCCCCGGCGTACGGCCATTGCGTGCCTATGTCGGAAGCCTCGACAGCCTGATTTCCATGTACCGGGGCGAATCGGACATCGTCAGTACGCATCTGTTGGATGGCGATACGGGAGAGTATAATCTCCCCTATATCCGTAAATTGCTCGTCGGCTCGTCCTATCTGGTGGTGAATTTGCTTTCGCGATGGGCCGGATTTTATGTCCAGCAGGGCAATCCGCACAATCTCGGCAGTTGGAGCGATCTAAAGCGGCCGGGCTTACGGCTCATCAATCGTGAAAAGGGTTCGGGAGCACGTGTTCTGCTTGACGAACAGCTTCGTCTTCACGGCATTCCGCCGGACCGGCTCAACGGGTATCATAAAGAGGAATCCAATCATTTAGGGGTAGCCGGAAAAGTGGCTTCCGGGGAGGCGGATGTCGGCATAGGAATCGAAAAAGCCGCTTCCATTGTCGGCAATGTCCAGTTTATCCCCTTAATTCAAGAACGGTACGATCTCGTTATGATGAAAAAGCCTGAGAATCGGGAATGGATCGAATCCTTCATTTACATTTTGCAGTCCGATGCATTTCAGAATGAACTGCGCACCATTCACGGGTACGACTTGTCTTTGACGGGTCGAATCCTGCTCGAAACATAAGCGAATAAGCTGATATAATGAACCAATCAATGGAAGCCGGGTTTTCCGCAATAAGGAAAATCCGGCTTATTTTATTGAAACTAAGTCTTTTGACCTCTAAATATGGCATATATATGTAATTATATATAACATATGATTATGGTATGACGCACAAAACTGCACTATAATGTTATGTGTTATTACAAAAACACTCATATTCTATTTACCATCCATAACCCATCTAATACAATAACAACAAATGGAGGTGCTGAGCGAGAAAGAGATATCGGTAAAGCCACGCTGATGGTACCGCACGACGAATGAAATCAGTGAACGGGTACGGGTCGTATCAGGCGCATGAAAACATTGAAGCCGAGAGGAGCGAATCAGAGCATGGCTGTCGAATGGGAGAAAGAAATGATCGGTTTGCTTGGGGAAGCGCGTCTGTTGCTCGATACGGAGTCCAAAGAACGTTTGTCCAAGGACTATTATTGGTATTCGCCGGTGCTCGAACGTCAGTTGAAGGAAAAAATCGCCGACGGCATCGTCATCCCGAAGGATGAGCGCGAGGTATCGGCGGTATTGTCCTTTGCCTACCGGCACCGCATACCGGTTACAGTTCGAGGGGCGGGCACTGGCAATTACGGCCAGGCGGTTCCTCTGGAAGGCGGTATTGTGATGGATATGAGTCAGCTGGATGAAATCCTGGAAGTTGGCGACGGATACGTCCGCGTACAATGCGGTGTACGACTCGGCTCGCTGGAGAAGCATCTGAGGGAGAGGGGACAGGAACTGCGCATCTATCCAAGCACCTTCATGAAGGCGACGGTCGGCGGATTTGTCTGCGGCGGTTCCGGCGGCATCGGCTCGATCACATGGGGCAACCTGTGGGACGGCAACGTACTGGAGGCGGGCGTTTATACAATGGAAGAAGTTCCAAGACGGTTGGTTGTCCAAGGACAGGACCTGTATCCATACATTCACAACTATGGAACGACGGGGATCGTCACGGAGCTTACCATCGCATCGGCCCCGAAAACGGAGTGGATGCAGACCGTTATTCATTTTAACGATATAGCGTCGGCGGTGCAGTTCGGCGAAGCGCTTGCCAAAGAAGAAGCGATTCCCAAACGTTTAATCAGCCCGATGGAGTGGCCGATTCCCGCGTATTTTGTACCGCTCAAAAAAGTATTGGAACCCGGGGCGGCGGCCGTGTTTCTGGAAATCGCCAACGGCACGCTGACGGCTGTTTCCGGGCTGGCCCAAAGCATGGGCGGGCGCGTCGGGCATATCATCGAAGCGGAGCAGTACCGCAAGACAATCGGTCTTTCCGATTTTACTTGGAATCATACGACGCTTTGGGCGCTGAAGATGGATCCGGCGATCACTTATCTTCAGGCCGGCTTTGCAGCCGACCGTTATTTGGAGCAAATCCGGCTGATAAAAGATGAATTCGGCGACGAGGTGCTGCTGCATTTTGAATGGGTGAAGAACGGAGGCCGGTTAAGCCTGGCATCGCTTCCCCTTATCAGATTTAAAAGCGAAGAGAGATTATATGAAATCATCCGTTTTTTTGAGGCCAACGGCGTGAACATTTTTGATCCCCATACTTGGGTGCTCGACAGCGGGGGACGCGGTGAAGTGGGAGCCATGCAGCGGAAAAAACGCGAGAACGACCCCCTGGGATTGCTGAATCCCGGAAAAATTGTTTATGAACCGTAAGCGGAAAGGAGGAGATCATCGAAAATAAGGGAACAGAGAGGAGCGGCGAATGAATTCATCCGAACTTCATTTGATTAACGCACGGCTTCCGTTGCTGGATGAAAACGGCCTGTATGAATTGAAAGCTTCGGACGGAAGCTGGACTTCGATTGCTTTGCAGCAGCAGGGAACGATTCCTTGCGCGGACCCTTTCCTGCCTATGGATGAATGGTTCTCGAAACCGTTTAACGCCGGATCGGACTGTGCGCTGGATTTGCAGGGCAGGGTGCTGATTCCGGGCATGGTGGATGCCCATATGCATCTGGATAAGGCCTATTCCCTCGCCAAAGTAGGCAATCGTTCCGGAACGCTTCACGAGGCGATAACGAATTACAGGGCCGCCGTTCAGAGCTTTACCAAAGAAGAGCTTAAGAACCGCATCCGTAAAGCGGCTTTGCGGGCTCTTTCTTTCGGCACTACAGCGCTTCGCAGTCATCTGGATTTTCCTGTCAAGGCAGGACGGGAGACCGCTTTTCGAGCTGTGCATGCCGCGCTTGAAGTCAAAGAGGAGCTGCAGGGTGTGCTGCAGATGCAATTTGTCCCGATGTGTCCTTACGACAAGCTGACCAAAGAGGAAATGGAAATGATCGAAGAAGCGTTAAAGCTGGGCATGGACGGGGTCGGCGGAGCGCCGCACCTCTCGATGACACCGGAGGAGGATATGGATCTTATCTTTGCGCTGGCTGCAAAATACGGAAAACCCGTCGATCTTCATGCGGATGAAAGCGATGACCCGACTATTCAAACGATCGCTTATATTGCGGAGAAAACGATAGAGTACGGTTATCAAGGGCGGGTAACGGTAGGCCATTTATGCTCCCTGTCCGCGATAGATCAGGCACGTGCCGGGCAGTTGATTGAGCGGATGGCAGATGCGAGGCTTGGCGCCGTTACGCTTCCGGCAGTCAACCTGTACCTGCAGGGACGCGGAGATCAAGGATTAATCCGCCGGGGAACGACGCGGGTGAAGGAGCTGCTGAATGCCGGTATTGCGTTGGCGGCGGCCTCCGACAACATCCAGGATCCGTTCCATCCTTTCGGCAAGGGGGATTTACTGCAAATCGCCTTGATCACCGGCTATGCCGCACATCTGGGCAGCCCTGCGGATCAGCTTGCGCTTTTGCGGATGGTTACCGAAACCCCCGCTTCCATTCTGGGGCTTGGAGCATACGGGATCTTCGCCGGAGCCTCCGCCGATTTTGTTGTTCTGGATGCGCGGTCCGCTCATGAGCTGCTGACGGAACAGCCTTCCGGACGCGCCGTTTACCGGGGCGGAAGATGGGTGTATGCTTCAGCGCAAACAGAGACTTGGGGATCGAATGTACTCGATCGATTGGCTTCATTAATTCAAGGGTAAACGATATGAATGATGGGGGGTATATATATGAAAAAATGGAATTTATCATGGTCCAAACGCCCGGTTACTGCCGTATTCGCCGGTTTGCTTATTGCCGGTGCCGTACTTAGCGGCTGCGGCGCCCAATCGGAAACGCAGCCGGCTTCGGCCGATCCGAAACCAGGAGCCCCGTCCGATGCAGAAAAGCAGCCGGTTGCCGTTACCCAGGTGACGAACTGGTTTGCCCAATCGGAGCACGGCGGCAATTACACGGCCCTAATCAAAGGCTTCTATAAAGAGGCAGGTTTGGACATGACGATCCAATCCGGAGGTCCGGGCATCTCGGCAACGCAGATTGTCGCTTCCGGGAAAGCGCAGTTCGGCATGGGGCAGGCCGATGAAGTGCTGTTTGCAAGAGAAAATGGCCTCCCTCTGGTCGCGATTCTGGGAACCTTCCAGAAAAATCCCCAGGGGATCATGGTGCACAAAGATCGGAACATCAAAAGCATGGAGCAGCTGAACGGCCGCAAAGTTTATGTCGGCAGCGGCGTCGCTTATTGGGAATACATGAAAAAGGCGTTCCATCTCGATAAAGTTCAGGAGTTGAAATATACGGGGCAATTGGCCAACTTTGTGAACGATAAAGAATCCGCCACACAGGTATATGTGACCTCCGAGCCTTTTGCAATGAAGCAGGAGGGGGTTGAAGTGGAAGTGCTGCTGAACGCGGACTTCGGCTATGCGCCTTACGGCAACATCATGTATACCACCGAAAGCTTTATGAAAGAAAACCCCGAGGCGGTGAAGGCCTTCGTCGAAGCGACGGTGAAAGGGTGGAATTACTACAAAGACCATTATACGGAAATCAACCCGTTCATCCAGGAGAAAAATCCGGACACTCCGCTGGAAAAATTGGAATACAGCGCGACGGCGCTGCAGCCTCTCGTCTTTGAAGGAGATGCCGCCACTCACGGTGTAGGCTACATGTCCATGGAACGTTGGGAAACGCTGAACAAGCAGTTGGCCGATCTGGGGCTTCTGAAGTCGCCGTTCGATGTTAGCAAAGTCTTTACTACCGAATTTTTGCCTAAAAAGTAAGTCGTGCATGTACCTTTTCATCTAAAAGAAGGAAATTCGGAAGGCCGTAATGGAGCAGTTGAGATTCGACAGTGGAAGCAGGTGTCGGTGACATGAAAATTAGGCTGAACGCACTGAACAGCATGGAGAAACACGCGTTCGTCGAGACGATCGGATGGGTGTTTGAGCACTCCCCGTGGATAGCGGAGACAGTCTATGCCGCACGTCCGTTCTCCAGCGTGAAGCACCTGCACGATGCGATGCTGGAGGCTGTACGTTCCGCCAGTCCGAAGGAACGACTTGCGCTGCTGCGGGCTCACCCGGATTTGGCGGGTAAGCTGAGTATGAGCGAAACGTCAGTGAAGGAGCAGCAAGGGGCAGGGTTAACCGGCTTGACAGAAGCTGAGTATGCGGAGTTTTCCTCATGCAACGAAGCATATGTAGGCAAGTTCGGATTTCCTTTTATTATGGCCGTTCGAGGACATAACAAGCATTCGATCCTGGCAGCTATGCAAGCCCGTCTCAAGGGCACGACACAAGAAGAATACGAAATCGCATGGAGAGAGGTAAGCAAAATCGCCCTCTTTCGCTTAAACGATCGGATCGAAGAGGATACCGTCTCATGTTCCGGAAAGGGGAATGCGAATATGATGATAAAACCGAACGAAACCGGACGCACCATGTATTACGGGAAAGGAGAGGTGCTGGTTTACCGTACCTTTGCCAAACCGCTCCAGGCGATCAGGCGGATTCCGGAGTCCGGTTTTATCGGCAGCGATAACGTCATCTTTGCGCTCAATGTGAACATTGCGGTGCAAGGCGATGCGTTTCTGCCTTCATTCACGGAAGGGGATAATTCACTCGTCGTTGCCACCGATTCGATGAAAAATCTGATCCTCCGCCATGCGGCAGATTACGATGGCTGTACGGTTGAAGGCTTCCTGCTGCATATTAGCCGTATCTTTTTATCGAAATATCCCCAGATGACTACCATTCGAATCCGTGCGGATCGGATTCCCTTCGAGACGCTGCCCGTGCCGGGGCCTCAAGGAGATCTTATTGAAAGCGGATTGGTGTACCGGCGTTCGCACAACGATCATTCCTCGGCGGCTTTGACCGTAGAACGCTCGGGTGAAGGGATTGTGGTGACCGGCCATCAGTGCGGTGTCTCCGACCTTCAGTTGATTAAAGTGAAAGGGAGTTCGTTTGCCGGTTTTGTCCGGGATGAATATACGACCTTGCCGGAATCGCATGACCGGCCTCTGTTCATTTGGCTCAACATCGGGTGGAAGTACGGGAAGGTTGAGGATGTCATCTCGCCGGGAGAAGAAAGCTATGTCGCTTCAGAGCAAATTCGCGATATTGCGCATACCGTTTTCCACGAACAAAACAGTCCGTCGATCCAGCATCTAATTTATCATATCGGACTTCGGATCTTGTCCCGGTTTCCACAGCTGTCGGAGGTTCGCTTCGAATCAAACAACCGCACGTGGGAAACGGTCGTCGAAGAAATCTCCGGCTCGGAAGGACGCGTATACACGGAACCGAGGCCGCCTTACGGCTTCCAGGGCTTCACGATGACACAAGCCGATTTGACAGAGGCGCACGTCGGGACGGCAGCGGGCGAACAGAAGGGAGTTACAGCGTGAAGGGCGGATGCTTGACGACGCATGTGCTGGATATTTCTTCCGGACGTCCGGCCGGGGGCATGAAGCTGGAGCTATGGCGGATAACAGCAAACGGAACCAAAGAGCGGATACGTAAGATCATGACCAATACCGACGGCCGCCCGGACGCACCGCTGCTTGAAGGCGAAGAGTTGACCGCAGGAAAGTATGAGCTTGTTTTTGCCGTGGGGGATTATTTCGTTGACCTGGGCACTGCGGCATTCGATGCCGGCGAGCCGTTTCTGGGCGAGGTGCCGATCCGCTTCGGTGTTCAAGATCCCGATAAGCATTATCACGTGCCGCTGCTGGTCGCGCCAGGCGGATACAGCACGTATCGCGGCAGTTGATGAATGATAAGCCTGAAGAAAAGTTTAAAAATAAACGCCCGACCAAAGCTGCGAACGGTTGGGCGTTATTACGTTTTGGCATAGGTCCCGATCGCATAAGAATGACCATCTTTGTAATGTTTTATAACAGAGTTATGCTGTTTCATAACAGATAGTTTCATATAAAACCTCATTTTCAGCTCATTTTCATAAAAAATGGGACGAATTGCTCTGTAACCAATAAAACCGGCGGTTCATAATTGTAATATATGGAAATTTTGTTGGTGTTCATGTTAGATTTTCTTCAAAAAACGCTTACAAAATTGCCGGAAACTCTATGCGAGAAGAATAGAAACTGATATACTGTTTTCGTAGGAATTGTAAACCTTTTCAATTTTACGAGGGGAGTTGAACTCATGAGGGTTCTACCGAAAACGAACGAACTCGGCTTCTTTGAAATTCGGCTCGAATCCATCGGCGGTCTGGGTGCGAATCTGGCGGGCAAGATGCTGGCAGAAGCAGGCGTTGTTGGAAGCGGTTTTAACGGCGTCAGTTTTTCTTCTTACGGTTCCGAGAAAAAAGGATCGCCAGTTAAAGCGCATATTCGTTTTTGCGATATGGAGACGAACATTCGCGACACCACGCCGGTTGAACGTCCGCACGTAGTAGGTGTGTTTCATGAAAATTTATCCAAAACCGTGAATGTGGTCAGCGGCATTTATCAAGACAGCGTGGTTTTGGTCAATTCCTCCAAGACTCCCGAAGCATTGAAGGAGAAAATGAAGCTGATCGGCGGTACGGTTGCCGTGGTCGATGCCACCGGCATTGCGCTGGAGGAGAAAAACCGCGTTAACATGGCGATGCTGGGCGGCTTGTTCCGGCTCTGCGAATTCCTTGATTTCGAGCATATGAAGGGGATTATTCGCAAATCCCTAGAGAAAAAATACCCTGGCGCGGTGGAGCCGGCTCTTAGAACATTCCAGCGCGGCTACGACGAGGTGCAGTTTCAAACCTTCGCATTGCCGGAAGGGACGGAAATGCCGAAGCCTACGCGTTGGGATATCCCGGTGCTGGGCTATGCCACGCAATCGATCGGCGGAATGGTCACCAATCCCGGCAACAGTATTTTGAAGGATCTGAGTATTTCCCGGAACGGAATGATGCCTCATTTTGACGAGGACAAATGCATTCACTGTGCGGCCTGCGATACCGCCTGTCCCGACTTTTGCTTCGTCTGGGACGAACTGCCCGACAAGAAGGGCCGTCCGCAAATGTTCCTTCAAGGCATTGATTACCAATACTGCAAAGGCTGTCTGAAGTGCGTTGTTGCCTGTCCGACGGAAGCGCTCTCGGCGAATCGCGAGACGGATGGCTACGCTGAAGCGCATCGCGTTCCGCATCGTTTCGTCTTGGCGAACTGACAAGCTTACGATAAACAGGGAGAGGTGAAAGCATATGGCAATTGAAATCAATAAAGAGGTCAGCCAAGGAACGGTAGAGCAGCGGATGGTATATGAGTCCGGTAACGAAATGGCCGCTTATGCCGCTCACCAGATCAACTATCATGTGATGGGGTACTTTCCCATTTCCCCGTCCACCGAAGTAGCGCAATTCCTTGACTTGATGAAGGCTAACGGCCAGCATGACATCAAACTCATTCCGGCAGACGGAGAGCATGGGTCCGCAGGGATTTGTTACGGGGCCTCCACCGCAGGCGGACGCGTATTCAATGCAACCAGCGCTAACGGCTATCTATACATGCTGGAGCAGATGCCGGTTCAATCCGGAACGCGTTTTCCGATGGTGATGAATCTGGTTTGCCGTTCCGTATCGGGACCCTTGAACATACACGGCGACCATTCCGATTTGTACTACGCGCTGAATACCGGCTGGCCGATCCTGATGTGCCGCGATCCGCAAGCCGTTTACGATATGAATATCATGGCAATCAAGCTGGCGGAAGATCCGGATGTCCGTCTTCCGGTTATCGTAGCCTCTGACGGTTACTTTACTTCTCACCAGAAGCGCCGCGTACAAACCTTCGCACATAAGAGCGATGTTCATGCCTTTATCGGGGAGCAGCCGAAGCAGTTCCCGCACGTGCTTGACCGGAATAATCCGATTACCGTCGGGCCTTACATGAACGAGCCGGACTACATCAATAACTGTTACCAGCAATCCGAGGCGATGTACAGAGCAGGAGAGGTATTCGACCGTATCCGAAAAGAATACAGAATCTTGACGGGCCGCGATTACCCGATCCTCGACCTTTACCGGATGGAAGACGCGGAAGTGGCCGTGTTCCTGATGAACTCGTCGTCGGAAATTATTAAAGACGTTGTCGACCAGCTGCGCGCCCAAGGCATCAAAGCGGGGTCGATTGCACCGAACATGATTCGCCCGTTCCCGCAGAAGCAAATAGCAGAGGCGCTTAAAAACGTCAAAGCCGTGACGGTCGGCGACCGCGCCGATTCCTACGGAGCTTACGGCGGCAATATGTCGCTGGAGATCAGGGCGGCGCTTTTCACGCACGGCAACCGCGATACGATGGTCATCAGCCGTATATACGGACTCGGCGGCAAAGATTTCTATGCCGAAGACGGCCATGCGTTCTTCGAGCTCGCCATCGAGGCGGTGAAGAAGGGCCGTGTCGACGTGCCGTTCGATTATTACGGACATACGCCCGGCGATCCTAACAACAAGCCCAGACGTGTTCTTGAGCCGATGAAGTATGAGGATCTCAAAACGGGCCTGATTACCGTCAACAAAGACGAAGAAACGGGACAGCTCAAAGTCAAAGTGCCTCCGATCCGTCAGCTGACGAAAAAGCCCAAGCGTCTTGCTCCCGGCCATGGGGCCTGTCCGGGATGCGGTATTTTCTCCGGTCTCGAACTGTTTTTCAAAGGGATTGAAGGCGATATCGTAGCCTTGTTCCATACGGGCTGCGCGATGGTTGTTACGACAGGATATCCTTATTCCTCCCACAAAGCGACGTATATCCACAACCTGTTCCAGAGCGGTGCGGCAACGCTGTCCGGCGTGGTGGAAATGTTCTGGGAGCGTAAACGCCGCGGCGAGCTGGAGTATTTGAACCTTCCGGACGATTTCACATTCGTTATGATCACCGGGGACGGCGGTATGGATATCGGGATGGGACCTGCGATCGGCGCCGCGCTGCGCAATCATAAAATGATCATTCTTGAATACGATAATGAAGGATACATGAATACGGGAGCTCAGCTGTCCTACTCGACACCACTGGGACATCGGACGTCTACGTCCAATGTCGGCAAGCATCAAGGAGGCAAGCTGTTCCACCATAAGGATACTCCGCAAATTATGGCGGCGACCAATATTCCTTATGTATTTACCGGTTCGGAAGCCAATCCGCAGGATCTGCTGAAGAAAGCGGCTAAGGCGCAATATTATGCACAGAATGAAGGATTGGTGTACGGCAAAATCCTGATCACCTGTCCGCTCAACTGGCTGTCTGAGGAACAAATCGGTCAAACGCTGATCGATCAGGCCGTGAATTCCTGTTTCTTCCCTCTCTACGAAGTAGAGAACGGAGTGACAACGATTACGTACAACCCGGAAGAGAAAAACAAGCGGATTCCGGTTGGCGAGTGGCTCAAAAATATGGGCAAAACGAAGCACCTGACCAAGCCTGAATACGCCGAAGCGCTTCAATCGTTCGAGAACGAAGTGGAACGCCGCTGGAGCCGTCTGAAGGCGAAGCACGAAAATCCTTACTTGTAAGGCACATGCTCAGGGCGCAAACTCTTCATTGAGCTTGCGCTTTTCTTTTTATCCCATAAATATGGAGGGATGTCCGTTGCTATATGTCCTTCGGCATACCCAATCCGGCGAGATTGCAGCCTGCATTCAAAAAAACAACTATGATCTGGATTATTACGGCGCCAAGCATTGGGATGACGAGAGCGCGGCAGAACGGGAAAAGGATGATTTCTTATCCATGATCGGCCGTGACGATCTTGACTTGTGGCAGCTTCTGCCTGTTAACGAAGGCCGGTTAAAGCTTTTTAATGTAAAGCTGAAAAATGATCCTTCCCGCAGGCTTTGTTTAGATCCGCAAGGGAATATGACCGTCCATTCCGCATGGGATGCCTAATGATGACGCAAAGAACGGGGAATAAAAAACTGATGAATACGAATCTTTTTGATTTATTTGAAGCCGCAGCTACGGAGACTGAACTGAACACCTTTCAGGACACCATTCGAAAGGGCGGATTTACGTCATTTCGGCTGTTTATCGATGGATTTCGCGAACGGTTGAAGCGTTGCGAGGATAACGACATGGCGAACATGCGCCGTCTGGTAACATTGGCCAAGAAGCTTTTTCCGCAGCCGCAGCTATTCAGTCCCGCTTGGGCGCAGATTTGGGATGAATATGAGCTTATCGTCACCTATAAGCAAACGGTTCTTGAAACCGTCCCGGCAGATCAACGGGATGGAGAATGGCAGATTATTCTCGATAATCCCTATACCAACTCGGATTTAATCTGTTATCCCGGCCTGTCGTTCCTGGAAGGCGCTTATATGTTTGCTTATTTTCGAACGGATTTGAAAAATAACGAATATATTCGCCTGCAAAAAATTCAGCATGTCATCATGGCTTTCGGCAGTGAACGGGCCGAATCCGCAGGAAAAGAGCAATGACCGCTAAGAGGCGGATCATTGCTCTTTTTTTGCCGGAGCGGAATAAAGAATGAACTGCTTGGACATGATGAAACCAAACGACGAGAACAATGGAGAACGTATGGCCGATTCCATTCTTATTATTGAAGATGATGAGCATATATCGCGGGTATTGAGACTGGAGTTGGAGCATGAGGGATACCGGGTCGGTACCGCATTTGATGGCAAGGAAGGAGTAAAACTGGCTTTGGAAGACTCCTGGAGCCTCATCCTGCTGGATGTGATGCTTCCCGAGTGGAACGGGCTGGAGGTGCTGCGACGGATCCGTCAGGCGGATCAGAGCGTTCCCGTTATTTTGTTGACGGCCAGAGACGCCACACCGGATGTTGTCAGCGGTTTTGAACAAGGCGCGAATGATTATGTCACCAAACCGTTCGCCATCGAAGAACTGCTTGCCCGAATCCGCAATCTCATTCAGATGACAAGTCATCCCAAGCCTTCGGGCAATGTGCTGGAAGTCGATGATTTGCAGGTGGACCTGGCGGCGCGTAAGGTCACGCGTGGCGGCAACGCCATTGAGCTTACCCCCAAGGAATTTGATCTTCTTCAATATTTGATCGAGCACAAAGGATATGTAGTCAGCCGGGAGCAAATCTTGTCCGATGTCTGGGGATATGATTTTGTCGGGGATACGAACATTGTAGACGTATATATCCGCTATCTGCGCCAAAAAATCGATAAAGGCTACCAGCCTAAGCTGATTCGAACAGCGCGAGGCATCGGATACGAATTGACGGTGCCTGAGCCATGAGTCTCCGCACAAGATTGATTTTGATGACCGGAGCCTGGATACTGCTGATCGTGCTGTTTTTTAATTACTTTATTTATTTTTATATTCTGAAGAAAATCACAGATGCCGAGGTGGAGCTTCTTTGGAACAAGGCGCAAATCATTCTCCGCAATCCTGAAATAAAAATTCCGGAAAATTGGTCGAATCCACATCTTCTCAAAGAGTTTCAAGACCCCGATTCACTTATTCGGATTATCACTCCAACCGGTGCCATCGCTGCCCAAAGCGTTTCCAACGAACAGCTGGCAACCCATCCGCCGGTTTATCGGACTGATTACCATTTTACCGTTGAAAACGGCCTTGACCAGTTGTTGTTCATACAAGTACCTATTATAGAGAATGGCGTTCAAATCGGGCTGCTGGAATTGGGAAAGGCGCTCGACGTCTTGGGAGATTTTATGGAAATCTTGGCTACCGGGCTCATGGTGACCACGGTTAGCGTCCTCCTGTTTTCATTGGTAGGAGGGGTATTTTACACCCGGGTCATCATACGGCCGATCCGGAAGCTGCTCGAGACGATGAACACCGTCCGCAGTAAGGGCCAGTTCATTCAACTAAGCTCACAATTTACAACAAAAAATGACGAGCTTGGAAGACTGGGCAAAACCTTCAACCAAATGATCCTTAGTCTGCAGGAAAACGACCTGAAGCAAAAACAATTCGTTTCCGATGCCTCCCATGAACTGAGAACGCCGCTGACCGTCATTGAAAGCTATACGTCTTTGCTTCGGCGGTGGGGAGGAGAAGATCCGACCCTTCGTCAAGAAGCGTTGGACGCCATTCATTCGGAAACCGTCCGTCTGAAAGGTCTGATCGACTCTCTGCTGCATATGGCGGAGATCGAACGTCAACCCGAGATCCGGCTGCGCAATATCAATTTGAAGCCTTTGATTGATGCGACAGCCGAACAGCTGAGCCTTGCGTTCAAGCGGGAGATTAGGGTGGAATCCGCCTCCAAGGAGCTTTATTGTATGGCAGACGAGGAAAAAATCAAGCAGCTGCTGATTATTCTTCTGGATAATGCGATTAAATACAGTAAAAAGCCTGTAACGATCGTGTGTAAAGAAGAAGCCAATACGGTTATATTGCAAGTGAAGGACGAGGGGATCGGGGTTCCGCGGCGGGAGCTTGGTCAGCTGTTCGAGCGTTTTTACCGAGTGGATAAAGCGCGAGGACGGGGCACGGGAGGATCGGGCCTCGGACTTGCGATCGCCAAACGGATCGTAGAACAGAACCAGGGTACGATCCGGCTGGACAGCGACGAAGGGAAGGGGATGACCGTTACCATAACTCTGCTAAAGAAGGAAAAGGAAGCGTAATAATCTGAGCAGACCATGAGAGAATTCTCATTGAATTCTAATAATCAAGCCTAAAGCCAGTCATAGCAAGGAATCGCCTAACTTTGGGAAAATATCCCTGGTTTTCATCTGTGCTATAGTAGGTTATGGCCAAGCAGCCACAACTTACTCAAGGAGGACGTTACAGATGAACAACCTGATGGGAAAACGCTGGGGACGTCTTATGATGTCAGTCAGCTTAAGCGCTGCGCTGCTTACGACCGGTATATTGGCTGGACCTGTAAATACCGTTGAAGCTGTATCCGCATCGAAAGCACAGAGCATTATTTCCACAAGCCAAAAATATCTGGGTACGCCTTACGAGTTTGGTGCAAAGATGGGCCAAACCCGAACTTTTGACTGCTCTTCCTTTGTGAAGACCGTGTTTGCAAAGCATGGAATTACGCTCCCGCGTACTTCCAAAGCCCAATCCAAGGTCGGCAAGTATGTGCCGAAAAGCCAGTTGAAGCCAGGCGATCTCGTCTTCTTCTATAAACCGATCCACCACGTCGGAATTTACATTGGCAATGGTAAATTTATACACACATATGGCAAGCCCGGAGTGACGATCTCCGATCTGAATAGTGGTTGGTGGAAGAAAAATTACACGACCGCGCGTCGCGTTTCTTAATCGGAAACGACTGAAACCTCCTTTTGTCTGCGGACAAAGGAGGCTTTCATTTGTTTAATTGACTTGAGAATGAAGCAATTCAGGGGAGTTCTGCTTTTCATTCGAAAGAAGAAACAGCCAAACGCCCAACAGCAGCAGGACTCCCGCGGCCGCCTGCAGCCAGGTGACAGTTTCGCCCAGCAGCAGATAAGCAAGAACGGTAGCTCCGAGCGGCTCGCCGAGTACGCTCATCGATACGGATTCCGGACGCATAAACTTGAGCAGCCAATTAAACAGATAATGGCCGAACAAGGTGGGGACGACAGCCATCAGCAGGAAAATTCCCCATTCCTTCGCATCGTAGTCCGTAAAGCTAAATCCAAGTCCCAGATTGTAGACGGCAAGAACCGCTGCAGCAAAGGCAAACACGAAGAAGCTGTAGAGAAAAGCGGGAACCCGGTTCAACAGGCTTTTGCCCATAAGCATATGTATGGCGACGGCGATGGTGCCGAGAAGTGAAAGCAGATCTCCAAGCAGCGCCGGCCCGGTGAGTCCCCAATCACCGTAGCCGATCAGGATGGCTCCGGTGATTGCGATCAGCATGCTGATCACTGCAAACGTGTTGGTCCGCTGCTTCAAAAAGAGGCAGGCTCCGATCAGGACGAAAACCGGCTCCAGGGCGAGAATGGCCGTGGAGCTTGCTACCGTTGTCAGCTTAAGCGAGCCCATCCACAATAAAAAGTGCAGCCCAAGCGCAAGCCCCGATAAAGCCAACCCCAACCAATCCCGAATCGAGATTCGGCGAATCTCTTCACGATATTTCCATAAGAAAGGAAGCATGAGCAGAGTAGTTAGGACGAGCCGGTACATAGCGGTGACGGATACCGGCGCGTTCGACCACCGCACGAATATAGACGAAAAAGAAATAGCCACGATACCGATGAGCAGCAGCAGCGGTAAAGCCATAGGTACATTCGGTTTGGCATTCATCAGGCTGTAATCTCCATTCGTTTAGACGACGGTTTTAACCGACGGTTCATAAAGTACACACCGGTAATAATCAATACGGCTCCGATCAGATGGTACGCACGAATCGATTCTCCGGCGAAAAACGTAGCAAAGATCGCACTGAACAGCGGAATCAGGTTCAAAAAGCCGGAGCAGCGCGACGGACCAAACATGGCGATCGCCGCATTCCATGCCGTAAAGGATAACAGGGAAGGAAAAATACCGATAAATACCACGCCGGAGACAAGCCCGGCCGTCCACTCGATCTCGGAACCGCGGATCATCCATTCTGCAACCGAGCTAGGAACAAGGACGATCAATGCCATCACCAGCGTGGCCACGAACAAAGCATGCACAGGCAGCTCGCCTGCAAACTTTTTCATGCCTACGGAGTAGAGCGCCCAACAACCTATGGCAGCCAGCATCCACAAATCGCCGCGGTTAAAAGAGAGGCCTGCGATCGCCGACCAACTGCCGCGCGAAATGATCCAGATTACGCCGAACAGGGAGAGCAGAATCGCGGGAAGCACGCTCCAGTTAATTCGTTCCTTCAGCATGAACAACGAAATGACGACGATCATCATAGGCGTCGCCGCATTCATCAGCGATGCATTAATGGAGCCTGTGTATTGTACGGCAATATAGGTTAATGTATTGAACCCGGCAATACCTGTGAGCGAAAGGAACAGCGTCATCCGCCATTTTTGCATAATCTGCTTGCGGTATCTCCAGCATTCCGCCCCCCAGAACGGGAGGATCACGAGCAGGGCCAAGATCCACCGCATTAGCGCCAGCAAAAAAGGAGGAACCTCGGTTACGAGCGTTTTGCCTACAACAAAATTACCGCCCCAAAAGCAAGTCGCGATGATAAGCAGTATGTATGGCGATTTCCACAAGGTTTTCACCATTCGAAGTTCAGCTCCTTTCTCAGACGACGATCCTTTTTCAGAAAAACGTTTTTCTATTATATCACCATTCAGCTCATTCTCACTAGCACTTCCTTCTATAAATATGAAAAGATCGATCCTAAATTTAAGCAAAAACGAAAAATGCCACCATAATCAGGCGGCATTAGAAGATGAATAACATTAAATATTAAAATCCAAAGTCAATTGTCTTGCCCGTTTCAGCGTATGTCTTAATATTGCTCAATATCATGGGCCAATGTGATTTGGTGTCTTCATAGCTCCGTCGGCTTTCAGAATGTATTTGGCCTAAACAGCAAACCGTTAGAAGAGGAAATCCTTGAGCGTAATGATGCGCAGTGAATGGTAAATCTCGTGGAATCGTTTATATTCGAGCGGCTGCCTGAGCCGGATCCGAACGTTGGGCTGGTCAATGACATTGTGAGCGCGATTCGGGAGGACCGAACCCTGATCAAAGTGGAAGATGCGGTGCGGCAAACCGGTCTGCATAAACGAACGCTCCAACGATTATTTGATCGGTATGTGGGGGTAAGCCCGGCGCTATCGGCTGCATGATGCTGCGGAGCGGATGGAACAAGGCGACCCTCCGGATTGGCTTGAACTGTCCTCGGAATTAGGCTATTACGATCAATCGCATTTTATCCGTGTTTTTAAATCGATTGTAGGTACGTCGCCTCAGAATTACATCCGTAATCATGAATAGAAGCTGCTTCCGAACTCCCGCTGGTGCAGCACGACAACACCGAAAACAACAGGTTCATCCATGACAAATCGCTAAGCCCCGCGCCTTCCATTATGAAGCACGGGGCTTTATGGGATTCATCCTCATTGGACTTTTCCAACTATTTATGATATCACATTAAGGAGGGGACAAGAACGTACGGATGCATACAGAAAGGGGGAATGCAGCATGTCCCGACGCTTTGTCATCGAAGCGGTCCTGGTAGCCATTTACGGCGAGTTAATGGTACCGTCTCGGCCGGTGGAATATTTAATCCCATACTCAAGTATATTGGAGCTATATGAAATGAAAGACAGCAAGGAGCCGGTGATGCCGGAGGCGGATGACGATGCGCATGTGAAAGAGAAAATCGGAGAGCTGATTGCCTTTTTTGACGATCCGTTTAATAAGAAAAAGCTCGAACGCGCGCTTCAGGCGCCTTGGCGCAGCAGTCCGCCGATTCCGGTGAACGAGCGGGTGACCTTTATCGTCGTTCACTCGATTGAGAATGCGCAGTATGGCGAGGCCCTGGATCCGATCGAAACGGAGATTGTTCTTACTTCTTTGCGTGAAAAGGCACCCGTGCTGACGGATCAAATTGAGCTGATGGAAAAAATCATTCAAGCCGAAATTCCGGTACAGGTTTACGATGTGTACGACTTCGAATTCGCAGTGGAAGACGGGATTACGGCGGACGATTGGATGAAGCCGTAACGGTTATTGCCAGCATCCCCGAAAAGGGGATTTTTTGTGTTTCTATACTTAAGGAAAGGAAAGATCAAGCCGCCATGCAATTGTATATCATTACCGGCACCACTTCCGGACTTGGGGAAGCGCTGGCTAAACGTTTGTTAGCCTCCGGTCGTTCGGTGATATCGGTCTCCCGGACGCTTAATGAGTCATTGACCGAATATGCCAAAGAAAAGGGGGCTATTCTGACAGAGTATCTTTGTGATTTAAGGGAGACGCCAAACCTTGTGCCGTTCATGGAACGGATCATGGGCATGATCGATGTATCGCAGCTTTCCAGCGTCACCTTGGTAAACAATGCAGGGGTACTGAATCCGATCATGCCGCTGGAACAAGCCGGATCAGAGGAGCTGACGGACCATCTGCATATCAATCTGCTGGCTCCGATGCTGCTGACTTCGGCGTTTATCCGGGCGACAGGCTCCTGGCCGGTTACCGTTTCCAAAACCGTGGTAAACATCTCTTCCGGTGCGGGGAAAAAACCGTATTCCGGCTGGAGTGCCTATTGTACGGCCAAAGCGGGGATCGATATGATGACGCGGTGCGCGGGACAAGAGCAAGGGGACGGCCCAGGTGCGGTAAAGCTGGTTTCCATAGCGCCGGGCGTTGTCGAGACCAGAATGCAGGAACAAATTCGCAAGACTGCCCCCCAACGTTTTCCGGAAGTGGGCCGTTTCATCGGGTTGAAAGCATCCGGGAAATTATATTTGCCGGATGAAGCTGCCGAGCGGATTATATCCATACTGGATAAAGGAGGCTTTGGCCAGGGGGACGTGATTGATGTCCGCAACTATTCCGGTCCGGCGCGTTAATTCACGCCGGTGCGCTGTGCTGCGACATCATCCACCACCTTCTTCACATTCGGGACCGTTAATCCCATGAAGTGTTGAAATCCGCCTTCCTGTAAGGAAATCAGTTTACCGTCCCGTACCGGGTACAGGCCCTGCCATGGGCCGATAAGCGAATATAGGTTCGTACCGGGCACCTTTTGCAGAAAACATAGGTATTCCCCTTCAGCCAACGGTCCGGTGTAAGTAAGATTCAATGGATCCGATGGCTTCGGCAGCGGCTCAACGCCGTCTGTCAGCACGGAGACCGAAGGCTGTGCCGGGCCTTTGAGGGTTTGCAGCACGCGCAGCGGCTGGACATAATTGACCAGCTGGCCCGATCCTATCGGGACACCGGTAGGATAGGAAGCCGTACGGGTGCCGAAGCGGCCGAATACGATCACGTCTGCGGAACGGATCAGCTCCTGGTATGAACCGACCTTTTTGTGGGGCAACCGCAGCTTGCTCAAATCCGGTTGCGCGGCAGACGGAAAGGCAGGCCAAATGAGCAGGATGCATGCGGTAATGAACAGGGATGCTATGCGTTTCAAGCAAAATCTCTCCTTTGAGGACAGGATAGGAACGATTCTAGTTTCAACAGAATGCAGCTATTTATTCCATAAAAGCCGGAAAAAAAGAGAGGTGCTTACGGTTTTGTTTGATCCAACCATATACGATAATTTGAAGGTTGTATTGGAAGGCCATTTATACGATCTGGACGCCGAAGGAAAGATCAGGGTCGTCGGAAGAGAAGATTTGGTCGATTTGGCGAAGATGGGGCGAACATTTCGGATGAAATTTGTACTGCAGTGCGGCAGAGACGGCTTTATGACAACCATTGCACTACATAGCGGATTAACGGATTTTGCCGGGGAGCTGCGCGGACTTCATGCAGCGGGGGAGCGCCCGGGAGCCGGGCTGGAGCTTCAACTGGATATGCCGGCCGAGCTCTCGGAGCACTTGCGGGACATCCATGAATATGTATCGAGCTTGTGGGGGCAGGGATGGCTCATTCGATATGAGCGGCTGGAAGAGCTGTTTCCGCCATCTCTTGAATCCGACAGCAAGGTCCTTCATGGCAGCTATCGGATCAAGCTCACCTCAGCAAGCAAAATTGACGAGAGTCACATGGACGACATGGGGGCTCTTCTTGAACATTTGCTTCAATTCTCGATGGATATGAATGAAATGTATGAACGGGGCGGATGGCCCTGATCATCAACATATCGCTAAACGCGGATACCCAATTACGTACTCGCCCCCGGCGTTATGTTTCCGGTATATTTTAGCCTTTGCGCTTCACGAATTCACGTACCATTTCTTCGGTCACGAAGATCCGGGTAGGGGAGATCCCTTTTTGAGCATGGCTGTTAATAAGGGCCGTTACCGCGTTGATCGGCTCTACGCTGAAAGGCAGACCTGCGGCACACTGCGCAACCGCTTGTTCAATGGCGCGTTCCCGCTCATTCTCCAGCTCGATAAACCGCTCAAGGTGGGCATGCTGCTTCCGGGTATGGTTGGTAATGGCTTCATGGACGTTCATTGATCATTGCAGCTCCTTCTATCATTACGTTATAATCGTTTTCATCTTACTATAGGATAAAGCGTCATGGCAATCCTCTGTCCAGGCGCCGCATCAGACGGAAAGGGAACGAACCGATATGAACGCAAACAAGTCCGGTGAACGTTTGGATATTTTTGATGAAACGATGAATCTTATTGGAACGGCAACACGTGCGGAAGCACACGCCAAAGGCTTATGGCATCAAACCTTCCAGTGCTGGATATGGGACGATGCGGAAGGGGAGGGGGCATTGTTGTTTCAAGAACGGCATCCGGATAAAGAGACGTTTCCGGGCTTGCTCGATATTTCATGCGCGGGACATTTGCTCGCCGGAGAAAGGGTGGAGGATGGTGTCCGTGAGCTCGAAGAGGAGCTCGGTTTAAGCGTACCGTTTGAAAAGCTGTTTTCGTGCGGTATTTTCCCGGAGGAAGACCGCATTTCCGAAAAGCTCATAGACCGTGAGTTTTGTCATGTATTTCTTTACCCGTGCAGCCGGCCTTTGACGGACTACCGCCTGCAGGAGGAGGAAGTCACGGGCTTGTATCGTATTCGTCTTGCCGACGTACGCCAGCTGGCATCGGAACCGGACTTTGAGGCAACCGTTCAAGGCGTGTCGCCTGACCCGCGGAAGAGGGGCCGGATGCAATCCGTGGAACGAACGGTTAGCCGGAAAGATTTCGTACCGCACCCGGAAGCTTATTACAAATTGCTGCTGCAGGCCATTGAGAAGCACCGGCAGGAAATTTCCCCGGAGGCCGGGAAATAAACAAGGATTCATTTCCCGGGCAAGCGCACGAGTCGATAAATAATTTCAAATTATCTGATATTTTCGACAAAACCGCGTTAGTTAGCCTCGAATCCTATCTAATCCTTGACTAAACGGGCGGCAGAGGGGAGGCGGGAGCCTGCCTAAGCCGGCATGCGTCATGCGGATGACCACCCCAACCTGCCCCTGTTAATCACTGATTGCGTTCAATGGTCAGGAAGGTTTTGTGGGTTCCCCTCGGAGGAACGAGAACCAGCTCCTGCTTCCGATTCAGCTCATCCGTCTTGGCCATCCAGGGCTCAACGCAGACGAAATCTTTGCCGGCCACGGACCACAAGACCACATACTTAAAGTCGTCTCCATAGGTCATGCGGATGCGGCGATCCTCCGTCGGGCTGAACGTAATTTCCCGCTTTTGGGGATTCAAGAATACGACAGATTCCGGCAGCCGGTCCAAATCGATCGCTTTTCCCTCATAGGACTTCTCCGTTCCGTCATTATAATCATAGTAACGGCTCGCGTCGGTTTCGTAAGCAATGGCTTTGCGGGTGGCCGCAAAGTACGGATGAAAGCCGGGATACATCGGCATAGCTTCGTCCGATTCGTTACGGTATTCCTGCTCAATTGTTAATTTTCCGTTTTTTAACCGGTACGTGAACCTCAGCTCAAAATCAAAAGGATACGAATCCCGCGTGCTTTCGCTGCTTTTTAACGTCAAAGTGATAGCGGCGCCGTCTTGCGTGCTCGTCTGCTCGATCTGCCAGGGATGGGTGCGCGCCACCCCGTGATTTTTCATCGTATACCGCTTTCCATTCCATTCATAAGCACCATCCGTAAGCTGTCCGGAAATGGGAAACAGCACCGGAATCCCGCCGCGAATATTGGCGTTCGGGTCGTCGAAGGTCGCTTTGTCCAAATACAGAAGCTCTTCGCCGTTGGTTCCGTAGCTGATTACGATCCCGCCCCGCTCAGGGGCGATCTTAAACCACGAACGGGTGTTCGTTTCGATTAATTCATAGATGGGGTAAGTATCCGTATAGGTACGGATTTCGTAAACAGACATCGCTGTTCCTCCTCTCAAATGACGCAGTGTATTTTACCCTTTATTTAATTTGCCCAAATTCATCCATTTATTCTGTCATGAACGGGGCTCAACTCGGATTGAAGCGTTGAACTCGCCAACCCGTTGCGGCCGCGCCGCATAATTTTCTTATACATGAAGATACTGGAACTAAAACCCATAAGAGGTGTTCTTCATGTGCCATCGTTTCCTATTAACTACAGACCTTTCGGAGCTGTCGCATCGTTTTCAAATAGGTCAAGTGATGTTTCCCTATCAACCGCGCTTCCGCAACGTACCGACTCAACCTGTTTCCGTCATTATCGCCGAGCGGGAGGGGCGGAAGCTGGAGGAGCACCGCTGGGGACTCGTCCCGTTCTGGGCCAAGGATGCCGTTAACGCCGACAGTGCCGTGATTCACGAGAAGCCGGCCTACCGCAAAATGTTTTCCAACCAGCGCTGCGTCATTCCAGGCAACGGTTTTTATGTATGGAAGCGGAAAGGGAAAGCCAGGCAGCCGGTCCGGATTGAAATGAACGACAAACGTGCGTTCGGCATGGCCGGATTGTATGAAGTTTGGAAAGACGCCCGGGGAGGCGAGTATCGTACGTGCACGGTCATCACTTCGGTATCGAACCGGCTCGTTTATGAATACGACGAACGGATGCCCGCCATTTTAAATGAGCGTGATATCGATGCATGGCTTGATCCCGCTATGAACGGAGAGCCGGACTATCTGCAAAGTCTGCTCAAGCCTTATGCACCCGATGACATGCAGGCTTACCTTGAACCGACTCGAAGCCTTCCGGGCGATGAAGGGGCGGAGGAGTTGCTTGAAGAGCCTCCGGCCAAATACGCCATGATGATCAAGAAATAACATGCGGACTTGTAAAAACCAGCCTTATCGGCCGGAATATGCTAACCGGTTCAGTAAGGCTGGTTTCCTGACGGACATTCCTAATCCTGCAAAATGGTTTCTATCCGATCAAGCACATCCTGCGTAAGCACGACATCGGAAGCGCCGCAATTCTCCACGACTTGCTCCGGACGGCTCGCTCCGACCAGAGCGCTCGCCACGTTGTCCTGCCTGAGGATCCAGGCCAAAGCCAGCTGTGAAACCTTGATGCCAAGCTCGGCGGCAACAGATTCCAGCTGCTCCACTTTCAGCAGCTGATTTTCTTGAATGCGGCCTTCCTCCCAGCCTTTGCTTGCTGCACGGCTGTCTGCGGGGATCGCCTGGCCCCGACGATATTTACCTGTGAGCAGTCCTTGTGCAAGAGGGGAGAAGACCACTTGACTGATCCCTTTTTCCAGGCCTGTAGGGATGATTTCTTTTTCGATATAACGGTTAAACATGTTGTATACCGGTTGATTGACGATGATTCGGTCAAGTAAATATTTATCTGCTATACCGAGCGCTTCGACCATTTGCGCCGCAGTCCATTCACTGACGCCCACATAGAGCACTTTTCCTTGGGTCACCAGATCGTCCAGCGCTCGCAGCGTTTCTTCCAGCGGCGTTTCCGGGTCGTACCGGTGGCAGTAGTAAAGGTCAACATAATCGACACCGAGGCGCTTCAAGCTGGCATGGCACTGTTCTATCACATGTTTGCGCGACAAGCCGCGGTCATTCGGTCCTTCACCCATGGGCCAGAACACTTTGGTGGCCAGCACATACGATTCCCGGGGGTACGCTTTGAGGACTCGTCCCACTACTTTCTCTGCTTCGCCGCGTTCATATACATTGGCCGTATCGAAGAAGTTTATGCCCAAATCGTAGGCTTGCTCGATGGAACGGACCGCTTTTTCATTTTCCACGTATCCTCCGTACGTCATCCAGCTGCCCAAACTGATTTCGCTCACTTTCAATCCGCTTCTACCCAATTTCCGATACTTCATTCTTCGTACCTCCTGACCGCATATTTTTTATAACAATGCCATTATATACGAACGAAATGAAGATGATAAGTAGTGAAATAGGTGTGTATAAGTTACTTTCGGGTAAGTAGGACGGTAAATCCGGTGATTCACATGTGATAGCTTCCGACCGGCTTGTTCAATACCCATTCGAGCAGCATGATTTGATCCTCAAGATGATTCAGCTCGGATTGGAGCGCCGGCTTGGCGTCATCCGCTGCAGCCTGGAGACGGCTTTGAAGGGACTTCCTTTGCATAACAAACTCATTCAGCTTTCTCCTGATTTGATCTTCTGTTCTCATCGCATGTCCCACCTTGGTTCATCATGTTTTACAAGCTCCATGGTAGCAGATGGAGTGAACGGATGGAAGAAGGAATCAATTAGTTTACATATTATTTATTATGTAAACTATATAAGGGCCGAATGCGGCGGTTTCCACGGTGTGTTATAATTGCAGAGATAAGCTGCGATAAGGAGCGATTCACCCCATGCATATCGTTACCTCGGAAGAAATGAGACGGATTGACCGTTATGCCATCGATCACATCGGAATGCCTGCCATGGTTCTTATGGAAAACGCGGGCCGGGCGGTGTCGGAAGAGGTCATTTCCTTTTTGGAAGGACGTCCCGGACGCATCGCCATCCTTACAGGTAAGGGCAACAACGGCGGGGACGGGATCGTCGCAGGCCGCCATTTGAGCGAAGCAGGTTATCAGGTGCACCTCATCTATGCCGAATCTCCGGACCGGTTTCAAGGAGAAGCGGCGCTTCAAAGTCAAATTGCACACAAATGGGGGCTGCCCCATTATATATATAGCGAGCAAGAACGAATAAACTGGGAATTATATGACGCGGTGGTCGACGCCCTTCTCGGAACAGGAAGCAGGGGAGCGCCCCGCGGCGTTTACGCCAAGCTGATAGAGGAAGTCAACCGATCCGGACGCCCGGTGATCTCGATCGATATTCCAAGCGGTCTTGACGCAGATACGGGGCAAATCCACACGCCATGCATACGTGCCGATCGTACGGTCGCTCTGGCGTTTACCAAACGCGGGTTAGAGCAGTATCCCGGCGTCCGCCAGGCGGGCACCGTGATTGTACGATCCATCGGAATTCCGCAGGGAATAGCGGATCGGATGAACGTTAATACCTATCTTATACAGGAGCCGCTTCTATCGGCAAAGCTCGCTTTAAACGAGTATCGGCACCGGCAGTCCGATACACATAAAGGAACTTTCGGTCATGTGCTGGTAGCCGCAGGCAGCCGGGCAATGGCCGGTGCAGGACTGCTGTCCGCCAAAGCGGCGCTGCGCAGCGGCGCAGGACTTGTTTCGTGGGCGCTTCCGATGAGTATGGTGGAGCCGCTGCTCGGCCATCTCCCTGAAGTCATGCTTCAGGGGGTTGCGGATGAACAGCATGGGGATTGGAGGGCCGCCGATCCCAAGGAGCTTATTGCGATGGCACAAAAAAAGAACGCGATGCTGTTCGGTCCGGGCACAGGACGGTTTGCGCAGGATGACCGGTTTGTGCGCAGGATTTGGGAGGAAACGGCATGCCCGCTCGTGATTGATGCGGATGGATTGAATATGATCGCGGCGGCGGCCGATTTTGATTCATGGAGCCGGAGGAAATCCCCGGTTGTGCTTACGCCGCATCCCGGAGAAATGGCAAGGCTATGCGGACGATCCGTCCCGGAAGTCCAGCAGGACCGTATTTCTTGCGCGAGAAACTATGCGGTTCAGTACCATGTTACTCTCGTGCTTAAAGGAGCCCGGACCGTCGTAGCGACGCCGGACGGCACAGTCTACGTAAACCCTACCGGCAATGCGGGTATGGCCACAGGCGGCTCTGGCGACGTGCTTGCAGGGCTGATCAGCGGCTTGCTGGCGCAAGGATATACAGCTGCCCAGGCCTCGGCTCTGGGTGTTTACTTGCATGGAGCTGCGGGAGATCGTGCGGTGCAAAGACGCTGTCATTCGGCGTCGTTAATTGCCGGCGACATTGTCGAAAATTTATAGTTTCAATCATTAATTAATCTAAAAATAAACCATATAAATCATTTATGACATTAATTAATAAGTGATAATCATGAGCATACCTCTGAAAATCGGCATTTTATCCGAATGATTATAAGAACAGTTTTTGATTGATCGAAACCCGTTCGATGAAGAACCATTCGTGTTTTTAACTGAAATATTATTTTTTTGCAGGAGGTTTTCATGGAGAAACGCATCAACCGACGTTACGAGCTTCTGAAGCCGATCGTTCCGATGCGGAGCGGTATCTTATACAGCGGAAATGACTTGTCCTTAAATAGAGAAATCATCATTTTTGTCGTGGAAAGCCGGGGGGAAAAGCATAAACAGGCATATCTTCAGCTGCTCCAACAAGTGGCCATGTTCAACGACAGCCGGTTTCTTCATATTCTCGACGTAGGTATTGAGAACCAGCGTATTTTTGCAGCGCTAAAAACGTTTGCCGGCAAACCGCTGATCCAAGGTTTGAAGCATCATTCCTTTTCCACCCGCGAGATCATCGCTATGGTATTTGAGCTTGGTAAAGGATTACAGGATGCGATGGAGCACGGGATTTCCGGTTTCTCCGTCCTTTCGAGCAATATATGGATCGGCGACGACGGACAACTGCAAATGATCAACTATTGGGAAAAAGGGGAGCCTGCGGAGCGGGGGGTTCAGGGCTTGGCCGGGCTGCTCTATCAGCTGATGACCCGTTCCGAAACGCTGCCGGATTCGCTGCAAGCTGCCGAGCATTCGCTGCGCTCCGCGCTCAAAGACATGCCGGAGAGCTACCGTGAAATGTTCATGATGACCTGGAGAAGAGCATGGAACGGTCAAAATACGCTGTCTTCCTTTATTCTTAGCTTGCAGAATGCAGCGCAGGAGCCTTGGACTAAACAAACGCAGCCGATGGAAGAGTCGTTCCCGAATGAATATGAAGAACCCGACGACATGGAGGAAGACGAAGAACAAGAGCCGCGCCAAAGAGGTTTTTTGTGGCGCGCAAGCGCCAAGCTGATGATTGGAGCCGCAGTGGCAGGATTCTCCATACTGTTCCTCATTTTTCTATTCGGCCTGGGCGGACCGGATAAACAGGATCCTACGATTGCGGGTCAATCGAATCAAAGGGATGCTGCATTAAATACGTCTCCGGCTCCTACCGAATCTGAACCTGAGCCAGAGCATGAGCGGGAAAAGTCAACGCAGACAGAGGATGAGCAGGAAACGTCGGCGGAACCTCCCGAGGCAGCGCAAGAGCCGCCTTCCTCCGACGGTCCTGTATTTGTGCCTAACCTTATCGGTCTTACTAAACAACAAGCGGAGAAGCAGGCTCTGGCTTCAGGTCTTCGATACCAATTCTTCATAGAGCCGAATGAGAGTCCTGCCGAAACGGTGTTTAAGCAGGACTTGGAGCCCGGTCGCAAAGTGAATAAAGGGGAGCGCATCACCTTTTGGGTCAGCAGAGGCAATTAACGGTTTAATCCACTCATACAGTGCCGGAGATTAAGCGCCGTCGGGCCTTTTATCGATGGCTTCGGCCATCGTTTTGTCTGTCAAATGCGCATAAATTTGAGTCGTTTCGGGGGATGCATGGCCGAGCTGCTCCTGTGTCTTGTATAAATCATTGCGCAAATAGTAATCCGTCGCAAAGGAATGGCGCAGCTTGTGCACGGACAAATACGGTTTCCCGAAACGTTTGGCATATTTAATCACCATTTCCTGAATGGCGCGCTTCGTCATTCGTTCGCCTTCTTTTTTGCCGTTCGCCACGGCAAGGAAGAGGGCTTTTTCGCGTTTCGGCGCTTTGTACTGCGTCTGGCGCAGTTCCATGTACTTTGTGAGATCGTCGATCGCTTCCTGACGGAAATAAACCGGCGTTTTGAACGTATCGTCATTTTTCCCTTTGCGGTAAACATAGGTCAGCTTTTTTTTCAGGTCGATGTCGTCCACATTCAGATTGACCACTTCGGATACCCGCAGTCCGGAATTCAGAATTAAACTGATGATGCACGCATCGCGGATTTTGTTCAATTCGTAAAAATAGAGAGCCTGCTTGTTTTTGGCGACATCCTGTCCGTATCCTTGCTGGACATACCTGATAAATTCCGCGATTTCCGCCTCCTGAAGCAGCTTGCCTTCGAGTTTAGCCGCGGAATCCTTCGGCTTGTGCGTCCGCTTGATTTCCACCTTCGCCATGACATTCCGTTTCAATAAAGGATAGAAATTCTCATCCTCCGCAATTTGACTCAAATAATGAAAAAGTGAACGGAGAGAAGAAAGCTTGCGGGAAATGGTTGTTTTTCCGTTGGCATTCTCTTTACGGGAGGACAGAAACATTTTGAAATTATCGATACTGTCCATATGGAGCCTTTCCAAATCTTCAATCGGAATCTCCCGAATAGATGAAGCAGAAGTAAGTCCCTCCGCCATCAGCCAGGAAAAAAACGTCTCATAGTCCCGTACATATTCCAGCAGCGAGGATGGTGAAAGGTCAGGCAATTTATAGTTAATAAATTTTTCCACATACCACGGCATCAAGGGTACCTTTTTGTCCAGCTCGTTGCGGTCTTTGATTTTAATGATATTCATGAAGCGTCTCACCTCTGGCAGCGGGTTATTATGGTTTACATAATGATTATTATGTAAACAAAATTCATATTCTTACTTGTCCTATTATCATAACATCAAGGGGAGAGGGGTTCAAAGCAATCCGACTTAGTGCCGATGAGTCATTCCTTCGCTGCTAAGTGCTAAGATAGGGCTTGCTGAACAAGATTAGTTCCATCTACACCCAACGCAAGTCTCTAAACC
>NZ_JALJRM010000038.1:0-44974 GCF_024519685.1 Paenibacillus sp. Pae15
CACGCAACCACTTCTGGATATATCTACTACGTTACACAAACTTCTTGACACTACCCACCAACTTTACATATAGCATTTTCCATAGAGGAATGGCAGCAAATATAATAATTAAAAAAATCGCATCCTCCCACTATCAGGAACATGGTGATGAAATCAATACAAATGCTTGGAAGCTAGAGATAAATGGAGGAAACGTTTTTCATAGGATGGAAAAAAATATTAAGTTTTTTATCAATAATTTTCTTGAGCAATTAACTTCAGAGCAAATACAACTTGAGAAAATCAATTTAACAATTACTAATGAAAATACTGAATATAACCTGAGTGATAAAGGAATTCTTATTGACCCTCGGAAATATAAAATTAGATATTCCAGTGTTGAGATAGCATCTAGTCCAAACACAACTATTAGTATTAATAGCACTTCTGGTCTATCAATTACATCAACCAGTAAAGGCGATTTTGCAAACGCAATGGACGCACTCAAAAACATACTAATTAGCTAACGGAGGAAATTTTTGTGAGTAAGGTCATTACACTTAATAAAATAATTGATTTTCCTGATACTTTTGAATCAACAGCTGTGGGTCAAGAAACAGTGGTTATTGAGGGAGCACAGGCAGTAGCAGAAACTCGCATACATCCTGCTGAGGCCAATGATGTCGAGGGTTTTAATAAATATATCATTCGACATAATCAAAAGTTCGCTATTGAAGGCAAGGTGTTTGGCAAAGAATTTCGTGAGATTCTAAGAACCTTTATTATTTCTGTGTATAAAAAGCCAACTTTGAACTTTGCATTTACAATTGGTAACGCAAGAGGTAATTTTGCTAGGTCAGCATTCAAAAGATTAAGTGATCATACACCAGTTAAATGTGATCCAGTTGAAATTGACTTAATACAGGCGGTAGAAAGAATTGTCCAGAGTAATTCAGGTATATTAATTAATTCTGGTTGGTTTAGTAGATTAAACCTTCCAAATTTGAATAACGCATTACTACAAGGTGATGATGTCAATAGAAGTGCAGACTGGCTTCGTTTTAAGCAAACTCAAGGAGCATCACTATCAAATATCGAATTAATCGTTCAAGATACTGCCTTTCCGAATGGATATGTACTAATTTCACTAAGCAAAAGAGGTTATTTTTTTTGTAGAAAGAATTTATCAAACGAAAAATATCTTGAAATAACTGAAAGAATACTCTCCATTATATTCCCTTAAAAAATAAACCAACAGATAATTGAACAATCAATTTCTGTTGGTTTATTTTTTTTATTAACGCCAATACATCCCCAATTTAATTGTCCTTCCGCACTAACAGTGAACAACACTCCACATGCACCGTATGCGGAAACATATCCACAGGCTGCACCTCCACCGTGCGGTAGCCCCCGTCCTCCAGCACGCGCAGGTCGCGCGCCAGCGTTGACGGGTTGCACGAGACGTACACCACGCGCTCGGGGCGCATCGCGACGATCGTCTCCAGCAGCGCGGCGTCGCAGCCTTTGCGCGGCGGGTCGACGACGATGACGTCGGGCGTCACGCCCTGCTGCTTCCACGCGGGGATGACGGCCTCCGCCGCGCCGACCTCGAACTCCGCGTTGCGCACGCCGTTCAGCAGCGCATTACGCCGCGCGTCCTCGATCGCCTCGGGGACGATCTCGACGCCGTAGACCTTGCCTGCGCGCTGCGCCAGGAAAAGCGAAATCGTGCCGATGCCGCAATACGCATCGATTACGATTTCCTCACCGGTCAGCTGCGCGTACTCCAGCGCTTTGCCGTACAGCACTTCCGTCTGCACCGGGTTGACCTGATAGAACGAGCGGGCGGAGATGGCGAAGCGGATGTCTCCGATCGTATCATAGATCACATCGCTGCCCCACAGCACCTTCGTCTCGCTGCCGAAAATGACGTTCGTCCGCTCCATGTTCACATTTTGGCATATGCTGCGGACGCCTGGGATCTCTTCACGGATCAAGCCGACGAGCTCGTCCGCGCGGCTGATATCCTTGCCGTTCGTCACCAGGACGACCATGATCTCGCCCGTATTGAAGCCGCAGCGGGCGATGACGTGGCGCAGCAGGCCTTTGCCGCTCTCCTCGTCATAGGGACGGATGCCGAGCTCGCGGGCGATGCGTTTGACGGCGGCGACTACCGTATCATTGTTCTCATGCTGGATGAGGCATGCCTTCATGTCGATGATGCGGTGGCTGCCTTGGGCGTAGAAGCCTCCGACCAGACCGCCCTCTTCACTGCCCAAACCGATGGGCACCTGCGCTTTGTTGCGGTAGCGCCACGGGTCGGACATGCCGAGGGTGGGATGAACCGCCACACCCTCTTCCTGTTCCTCCCCGGCCACCTGCAGCTTGCCGATCCGCGTCAGGTTATCGATGACAAGCTGCCGCTTCCAGCGCAACTGCGCCTCATAGCTCAGGTGCTGCAGCTGACAGCCGCCGCACTGCTTGTAGATCGGGCACGGCGCGTCGACACGGTCAGGGCTGGCCTCCAGGATCTCGAGCAGCTTGGCGTAGCCGTACTGCTTCTTGACCTTCAGCACCTTGACCCGTACCCGCTCACCCGGCAGGGCGCCATGAATAAAAAGGGTAAAGCCGTCCACACGGCCTACCCCTTCCCCGTCATGCCCGAACCCGACCACGTCGGCAATGTATTCTCCGTTCTTTTCCACCGGCACACCCTCTGGAGGTTGTTCCCGGCGTTGATTGTTCTTCTTTCTCATGTTAACCTCACAGGCTCATTTCTTCTTCTAGCGTTCATACCTTGAATACCTTGACCATCCCTAACTAGCGGCTCTAACCGCAGTCCCAGCCAGCGTCGGCTTCCGGGAGATGATCAAGATTCATGCTCTTCCTCTTTATGCCCATCTGTTCCGGGCTTTTGCTTCCACGGAAGCTTAATTTGCAGCGTATGCGTCTTATAGGTGGACTGGCCTGTCTCATCGACGAAGATGTCCAGGTGCTGCGGCAAATTGGTAAATACGCACGGCAGTGTGCCGCCGAATTCTCCGTCGAGGTTCAACTGCACGTAATCCGGTGAGGTGACTTGAATTTGCCGCGTCTGCAAATAAATCACGTTCGGATCGGTGATATGCTCGCCGCGCAGTGCCAAGGAGACGACACGGATGAACTCCGCAAGGTTGCATTTGCGCAGGATCAGCACGTCGAACAAGCCGTCGCTTAGGGACGCGTCCGGTGCCAGGCGCTCGAACCCGCCGACGGAGTTGCTGTTGGAGATAAGGAACAGCATCACTTCCTCGTGCAGTTCGACCTCCGCGGTCTTGATGTACAGCTCGATCGGCCGCAGCCGCGGCAGCTTCTCGAGCCCTTTCATATAATAGGCCAGCTGGCCGATCATCGTCTTCAGCTTGCTTGGCACCTCGTAGGTCAGCTCCGTCAGCGACCCGCCGCCGGCAATGTTGATAAAATAGCGCTGATTCACCTTGCCCACGTCGATCACGCGCGTATGCTGGCGCAGGATGACGTCCACCGCACCCTCCCAGCTGCGCGGAATGTTCAGCGCCCGGGCAAAATCGTTCGTCGTCCCCAGCGGCAAAATCCCCAGCTGAGGTCGGTACTCTTTCTCCGCTATTCCGTTGATCACCTCGTATAGCGTACCGTCGCCGCCCGCCGCGATGACGATGTCGAAGCCTCTTTTTACCGCATCGGCCGCCGCCAGCGTGGCATCGCCTTCGCCGGTCGTCGCATGGGTGCTGGTCTCCAGCCCGCCCCGCTCCAGCCGCTGCAAAATGTCCGGAAGCCGCTTCTTGATTTCCTCACGGCCCGACGATGGATTATAGATCAGTCTTGCTCTTTTGGTCTGTCCTGCCATTTCTCTCTCACCTGTTTGCTTCAGAATCAAACCGAACAGAGTCTCCTGCTGCCCTGCCTTGTATAAAAGGCTCTGCCTGCCGCTCGATCCACCTCGAGATCCCCGAATGCGGAAGCAGCGCTTTCCCGTTGTACCTGTATTCATAACCGTTCAACCGTTCGGGAATAACCTCCCCGGTAAAATAGCCCTCGCTTAGAAAAAGCGGCGCTACGATAACCGTATGCTGCGGTTTACTCCTCAACCACCGGTTCATTTTATGCGGAATTTGATCCGGGAGCAGCATCGCAACATCCGCCTCGTCAAAGCCGCCGAGCGCCTGAAGCCGCATGGCCAGCTTTTCCAGCCCTCTTTGCCACTGAAGATGGAACCCTTCCTCGATGCTTCCGTGTCCGACGAGCAGCAGAATCTCCTTTTGCGGATCGGACGATAATGCTTTGATCTTGGAATAAAGGACATCGGCAATGATCGGATCGTCATCAATGGGCGATGTAAAGTGGATTCGTGCCTTCACCGCAAACGGCCTCATATCCGTCGGCAGCAGCGGCTTGTCTTTCACCCCGAGCGCGTAGCTGATTTCATCGATATGCGTACTGCCGGAGGATACAAACAGCGGGACCGTGATAATATCCGTAACGCCGAGCGCTTCCAGGTGCGTGATTCCGTCCTGGATGAGCCGCCCTTCCACAATTTCCAGAAAGGAGGAGTACACCGGTATGTCTTCAGGCACGTGAACCGCCTCAACCGCTTCATCCACAAGCCGAACCCAGTCCTCGCTCCGGGACCCGTGACTAATGACTAATATCCCGTATTTTACCAAAACCTATCCCTCCTTGCCAAAAAAAGCTGCGCACATACGGTCTTCGCACTAACAAGATTATCTGCTCATGCGCATCTTTTCAATAACAAGAAAAATCCTGCTCGGCCCGTCGGGCGAGAAGGATTCGTGCGCTCATTCGTTTAACTCGGAGCCAGCATCTCCGTTACGGCAGTTCAAATTTCCAGCTTGATGGAATCCTTTCTTCACCGACAAAGCGTACACGGAGCGGATAAAAGGCTTCCTCCCGGTGAGCGATTAGCGCCCCAGACGCTCCAGCGCCATTTTGTAGCCGTCATTGCCGTAGTTAAGGCATCGCTTAACCCGGGAGATCGTCGCCGTGCTGGCCCCGGTTTCGGCTTCAATCTGATTATAGGTGTTGCCTTTGCGCAGCATCCGCGCCACTTCAAGCCGCTGGGACAAGGATTGTATCTCATTGACCGTGCACAAATCGTCAAAAAACACATAGCATTCTTCTATATCCTTAAGTGTCAAAATCGCCTCGAACAGTTGATCAATCGCTTTATCGTTTAATTTTTTTAATTGCATGGCATTTTCAACCCCTTGATGGTCTGCTTCTATTCGTATGGACGCATATCTATATATTCGACGCGCGGGGAGCGAAATCCTCCCTTTAGATTAGCAAAACGTTACTATTTTTATGCGGTAGTGGACTAAACTGAAGTTAGGCAAAAATCATCGGCAGCGTGACAGGAGTCCAATCCATCCATTCGCCTATAACATACAGTATACTAGGAAAACGTTGATAGGTAAAAGTCCGGCCTGATGAATAATGCGACATTACTATGAACAAAAAGGGTTGTGAAGCCATGAGTTATCAAAGACAAGGGATTGGAAACCGGGGTGTAAGCCACTATGCGCATCCGCTGCGTCGCCCCTCCTATCCTGTACGCACACGGAGCGTTACTCAGGGCTCCGAGTTACCAGGCGCCTATTCCAATTATACAGGGTTTTCGGGTTACCCGGGATTGGGGGGCGGAAGCTCGCTTCCCGTGCAAGCGCCGGCTGCCGTACCCGAACCGTCCTCCGGGGGCGGCCTTGCTTCATTGTTTGGCGGAGGAAGCGGCAGCGCTTTGGGTACCGGCAGCGGCTTTAACCTCGGTCAGCTGAAAAATATAGTGGATCGGCTGGGCGGCATTGAAGGCATTATGGATACGTTCGGCAAAATACAAAAGATGGTGGAAAGCCTCAATCAGATGTCACCCATGATCAAGCTGCTGATGGGTGCCTTTAAAAAGAAAAAGTCGAACGATACAAGCAGCGGCAGAGTTAAGCCAAGACGCAGAAGACGGCGTAACCGCCGAGACCGCAGGCAGCGTAACCGCAGGTAAACAAGAAGACCGGATGTTCACCAGGCCTGCAGGGCCATCCGGTCTTCTTGCTGTGACAGCAAGAATATCGGCCTGCCTCCCCCCAACTTTTACAGATATAACGTCCTCATATACAAATAAGGCCGATACCCGGGCCGGAGAAGAATCGTTTCCTTCCGGCGCGGATATCGGTCCGTGAATGATTATATAATGACTGTTTTCACTGAAGAAGAAATCGGCTGCGAATCGGTTGACGACGTTCCCCGGCCTACACAGTCGCCGGATGGACATTCGCTGTAATATACGGTGACTTTACGCGTTTCCTGTGTCCCTATGATTTGTTGACAATGCTTGCACAGAATCGTTCCCAGATGCAGTTCGTTTACACCAACGCTTCTTTCCACGACTCGACACGCTCCTTATTCATAGATTCAGAAACAGTAGAAGCCAAATCCATGACACGGCTCGCATAGCCCCATTCATTGTCATACCAGGCGAGCACTTTAATCTGATCAAATGCCGTCATGATCGATCCTCCGTCGATGACGGCGGACTTATCGCATCCGATAAAATCGGAAGAGACAAGCGGTTCGTCGCTGTATCCGAGAAACGGCGCCATCGGCCCTTCGGCCGCTTCAATGAAGGCCTTTTGCACCTCTTGGACATCGACCGGACGTTGAACCTGCACCGTAAGATCGACCAGCGATACATCCGGTGTCGGAACCCGGACCGCAATGCCGTTGACTAGCGGAGCCAAATGCGGAAGCACATCGACAAGCGCTTTGCCGACGCCCGTGCTGGTCGGAATGATCGATTGCGTGCAGGCGCGGGCCCGGCGCAAATCTTTATGTGGATTATCCATATGCCTCTGGTCGTTCGTGTATGAATGAACCGTTGTCATCCAGCCGCTTTTCACCTGAAACGCCGAATCCAGCACATGCAGCACGGGTGCCACACAGTTGGTCGTGCAGGATGCGGCGGACAGCAGCGTATGCTTCTCGGCATCGTATTTATCGTCATTGACGCCCATCACGACCGTCAAGTCCATCCGTTTCCCCGGTGCGGTAATAATGACCTTGCGGGCGCCTGCGTTCAAATGCTTCGTTGCACCCTCTTTATCGTTGAACTTCCCCGTTGCATCTATTGCAATGTCTACACCGAGCTCTTTCCAAGGAATCGCGCCAGGGTCGCGTTCAGACACGATCCGTATGCGGCGGCCGTTGATGATCAGCTCATCGCCTTCCTCACGCACTTCCGCTTTCCAGGTTCCATGTACTGTGTCATATTTTAACAGGTGAGCAATGGTATCGGCCGGGTATATGGAATTGATCGCTTTCAGTCCCATGCCGTCTTCACTCCGCTCGAAAGCGCGTCTGATTAAAAGCCTGCCGATACGTCCCACCCCACTAATGCCTAACGTCCCTGCCATGCCATTCCCTCCAGTGCGATTTGTCTTTTTTACTCCTGTATATAATATATATCATATAATTAAATAAGACACAATATATAAATTAACCAAGAGTATATGACGCAATGAAATCCTTGCACCCGCCCATTTTGATCAGCAAAAAAAACATACTGATACACGAATTAACAGATCAGTATGTTTCATTTATCTTTCGTACCCTTTGTTTCCTTAAAGAAATCACAGTATATGGTTTAACGGTTTCAAATCATCCGTTAGAGAAAGTGTACGATTCAAAAACTAATGTTGTTATAATGATCTCCAATGGTGAAGTGATAGGATTGGACAATTAAAGGAATGGACTTAGTGTGATTTATATTAATGCAGATCCATATTGATACTGCGGATCATTGAGGCTGCACTTGTTCCTCAACGATCCGCAATAACAACACCAAGCAGTCTGTAAGGTACTCTCCAGTGAGATATATTAAACCGGGGATTTCTCTTTGATCGCTTCCAAAGGCTTGTGGTTGCCGTATTTCGGATATTCCCGGGTCGTTGGCGCGGCCCACTGCACACCGTTGCGGATGACTCGGCGTACCTGCTCGTTGAAGTAGGTCGGATACGTTTCGTGCCCCGGACGGAAGTAGAAAATTTTACCTTGGCCGCGGGAATACGTGCAGCCGCTGCGGAATACCTCGCCGCCCTCGAACCAGCTCACCAAGATCAGCTCGTCAGGCTGCGGTATGTCGAAGTGTTCGCCGTACATTTCCTCCTGCGGCAGCTCAAAATATTCTCCGATGCCTTCTGCGATCGGGTGTCCCGGAGAAACGACCCAAATACGCTCCTTCTCGCCGGCTTCGCGCCACTTCAGGTCGCAGGAAGTGCCCATCAGCTTTTTGAACACTTTCGAGAAATGGCCGGAGTGCAGAACGATCAGCCCCATGCCGTGCAGCACCCGCTGATGAACGCGGTCGACAATGGCGTCTTGAACCTCGTCGTGCGCTTTGTGCCCCCACCAAATCAGGACATCGGTATTGTTCAGCTTCTCCTCGGTCAAGCCGTGCTCCGGCTCATCCAGCGTCGCGTAAGCGACTTCAAAATCGGTTCCCAGGCCTTCTCCGATCGCCTTATGAATACCTTGCGGATAGACCGCCCGGACTTTTTCGTTCTCCAATTCATGACGGAATTCGTTCCAAACGGTAACTCTAAGCTTTTGACCCATCGTGGTTCCCCCCAAGCATAATAGGTTTCATTACTATTCAGTATAGTGAATCAACCGCTCAAAAGATATGCTCAATCTTGTTTCATCGTTATGCAAAAGTGTCATCACAACTTGATTCGTGGTATACTAGATGCTGATAAGGCTTAAAGTCATAAATCTATGCCTATCCAAAAATGGTTTATCCAATGAATGGAAAAAAGCGGGGTGCACATTCGTACTATGGAAACTGCCGTCGGGCTGAGCAAGGAAATCATAAATGGAGAAGCCATGAACATCGATGCGATTAACGAGGAAGTCGTATACCAGAATCCCCTGCTGTTCTTAAAAATATGGGAGATTCAAGTCGGCTCCCCCTATTTCGGCATCCCGGAAACGTGGCCATGGCACTATCATAAAGAGGTGGAGTTTCTTGCGGTAACGGAGGGGCATCTCGGCATTCAAACCAAGCACGACTATTATCTTCTCGGCCCCGGAGACGTGCTGCTGCTCGGCTCTTCGCAGCTTCATCGCACCCATAAGAACAGCTCCGAAGGGCTTCGTTATGTCGTATTCCAGGTCGATTTGTCCCAGCATTTCGATCAAAGCACGATGCCTTATTTACACTGCTTCTCGGAACTGACGCAGCCGCTGGGGACGCTCAATTATATCTTCCGGGAGAATGCGGCGGCCCGTCAAGAGGCGTTCGCCTTAATTACCGATATCTTCGGCGAATCCCAAACCCGGCAGCGCGGCTACGAGATGGCCATCAGCTCGGCCATTAAGCGGCTGATGCTCCTGATGATGCGCAGCGATACCCGCGGCGTGCTGCGCGGCTCCAATGAAAGCGGGCTGATGCGTCTGCGGCCTGCGCTCGATTATGTCGACCGCCATCTCGGCGAGAGGATTGCCGTTGAAGATGTGTGCAGCCTGCTGAATTTGAGCTACCATTATTTCATTAAATATTTCAAAAAAGCGATGGGACTTTCGTTCGTCGATTACGTCAACTACAAGCGCGTCAAAAAAGCCGAGCGCCTGCTGCTTACCCGCGATCTCAGCATCATGGAGGTCGCCTTTGAGGTCGGGATCCCGAACATGGCGCAGTTCTACAAGCTGTTCAAGCGCCACAACAACTGCTCCCCGAAGGAGTTCAGGCAGCGCATGCGCGGCGGCGCCGGCCTCGGCGGCACCGCCGTGCCCGCTCGGGCGTAGCCCCGTTGTTCGATAATCGAGTAGGAGAGGGCGGCTACCCCCCGTCCTCTCACCTATGAAAACATGCAAGTCCCTTGTTCAAAAAATATGTATTGCTTGATTTGGATCGAAAAATGGCAATAACAAACTGGACCGGGCCATTTTCGTTTTTTGACCCTGCCTGCATTTTCCCTGGCTTGCTTTTCAATCATGCTGAATAGCTCATCCATGGAAGCTCTGCGGCTTGCTTTTGCATCTTCTTAAGCTTTCTCTCCAGCAAGTCCTTCCGCAGATCCCTATATTCCTCTTGCCTAACCAACACAGCCCTTGATTAGGCAGGAATACTTGGAACCAGTATCCGGAAAATCCGATTTTATGCCTGATCTGAAATACGCTGCTTGCCAACTGCAGGGGCGGCGCTTCATTCCCCGGCTTGGATCAATGCGCGCTGCCCCGCTTCCTGCAGCTGCTTCAGCGCTTCGTCCAGCGTAATCCTACCGCCCAACACGGCCTTGGTCTGCCGAACAGCCAGCTGGTAGAACGATTCCTGAAACGCCGCCGGCTTCAAGGGGTCACTTACAACGCGAATGGATTTCCCCCCATGCTTGCCGATGCTGCGGGAGATCCGGAGGACTTCTCTTGAATCGGCTTCACGTTGGACTCCGTCTGATTCTCCGCCTTGCCGTTTTGCTCCTTCATCATGCTGTTGCCCTCGAATATTCCCCCTTCCTCAATGATAAAAGAAGGGGCGCTTATATTGCCGTACAGCTCTCCCTTTGAAGTAATCGTAATTTTTCCTTTTGCTTTTATATTCCCGTGAACGATCCCTGCAATCGTAATATCTCTTGAGGAGATGGACGATTTCACAGTCGCCTTTTCCCCTATCGTGACGTCGCCCTCGGACAAAATATCGCCCGTTAGCTGGCCTTCGATTCGAACGCCTGCGGCCGAAGTAATCTTCCCTTCAAATATCGTTCCCTCACCGATAAGCGTATCCATCGTATCCGGATTAAGCGATTGCTTCTTTGCTTTAAACATCTGACGATCTCCTCTCAAAAGTGTATACCATTTATTTCAAATACGGCCGGGGATCTATGCTTTGGCCTTGTTTGATCACTTCATAATGCAGGTGGGCTCCCGTGCTTCGACCGGTGGAACCGACCTTTCCGATCCGATCGCCCTTGGCCACCTTGTCACCCTCGCTTACTAGAATTTGATTCAAATGCATATACGAAGTACGGATACCGCCGGTATGGTCGACGATAATAAAATTGCCTTTGCCGCTGTCATATCCGGCCGATACCACAGTACCGTCCGCGGTAACCACGACCTCTGTATTCACGGGAGCGGCAATGTCCATTCCCGAATGAAAGCTTAACCGGTTATTAAACGGGTCCTTGCGGTAGCCGAAGGACGACGTCACATTTCGGGATTCCACCGGCCATATGTTTGGCGTTATTCTCCACAGCCGCTGCTTCCGCTGCAGTTCCTCACGTGCGGCAGCAAGATGATTTTTCAGTTCGCCGGCCTGTTCCGATAAGCCTTCGAATTCGGCCGAAGTATCATCTGAAAGCTTGAGAATCTCGGTTGCCTCTACAGGAATCATGATGCCTCCTAACCCTGTTTCCCCTTGAACAACAGCGCTTTCCTGATCGTCCGTCCCCTTTGCTGCAACCGGTTCCTTTACTGGTGCGGAAGCACCGCCCGTGATCGATCGCAGGTCCTTTTCGAGCTTCATGACTTCTTCCATCTGTGTCTTCACTTCTTTGGCCTGTTCGGACAAAAGTACGACTTCATTCTGCAGCTTCTCAATCATTTCGTTTTTGTCGGCCACGATCTGGTCGTAATGCTGCATTTTATCGTTTAAATCCGCTTTCAGCCGCTCATTAACCAGTTCAGACCGCAGATGCAGGCTTTGCATCGCCAGAGTCCAGCCAATCAAGCCTATCAACAGCAGTGCGGCAGTATAGAGCACCGCATGGGTGAAACGCAGCTTAACGACAGCGCGTTGGGCGTTTTCCGGAATAATAACGAATGTCAGTTTTTTCATACCCCACTTGAATTTCATAGTAGCCTCTCAGTCTTTGGGTTTATTTTCCATCGAAAGTACTACTGCAATTATTCTCCAACCGGGTGTAAAAAACCTTCATTTTTTGTCGAAAATCCGAAAAATAGGTAAAAAGTTGCAGAGGAATTCATTGATTTAACTCGAAATTTAGTAGGTATATGGAAGTGGTAATCATGTGAAAGTATTTTTAAAGGGGGGAATTCGATCCGTGAAGATAGCCGGAATTGATTTGGGCAATGACAGTATAAAAGTCGTTCATGATGGTTCTCGTGAACCAGTAATCGTGCCGAACATTGTGACACCGGGGTACGAAAGACATATTTTGCAGGAGGAGGATTCGCCGTTAAAAGCGTTGGACGTCACCGTCTACAGTCCTTCCCTGACCCATAACAACCGCCGCTGGTTCGTTGGTTTGCTGGCCTCGGAATTGGAAGACAATATCGAGCTTGAGGATATGGACAACAAAGCGTTGTCCGACCAATCGCTCGTGGTCGCTCTGACCGCATTGGCTTTCACCGGCATTACCCATTCATCCTACCAAACCTCTTCCTTTTCGCAGACGGATGAGCTGGAATACGTCATCGGCACAGGTCTGCCTGTCCGTACATACACCAGGTTTCGCGAGCAATTCGAGCAGCGGCTTGTCGGAGAACACGAAGTCATGTTTATGTCTACTCCGCAGCTTCGGGGCCGTAAGGTGAAAATCCGCATACGCAAAGCAGTGATATCGATCGAAGGAGCGGCTGCGCTATTCAATCTGGCTACTCAGGAAAACCTCCAGATCCAGAACGAAGAAATTTATAACGGGGTTATAGGGGTATGTGAAATAGGAGCCTTGACCACCGATTTGCCCGTGATCCGGCGCATGAACATCGACAACCATTTCAGCTACGGGGAGCAGATGGGATTAGCGGGTTATTTGGATCTGATCATCCGGGAGGTCGAGGACCAGTTCGGCTATACGTTTCCGAGCCGCGCCAAGCTGTCCCAACGCATCAAGCAGCAGAATTATGTCATTCAACGTATCGGGGAAGGGCAGAGCAGCATTAAACCCATTGTGGATACTTATTTTAGCCGTGCGGCCCAACGTATCGTGGATTTAATCAAGAAACGATGGAAAAAGTGCCCTGATATTCAATGCTTCTATGTCATTGGAGGCGGTGCGGCCGCGCTCAAGCCCTATCTGATCGATGCCGCGGGACCGATCAAGCTGCGTTTTGTGCAGGACAGCGAGCTGCAAAATGTGTATGGTTATCTAAAGGTGGCCAAAAACCGTGTGAATCAGTCCCTGACCACAGATACAGCACAGTAAAATCTGAAAAGGTGCTGCATTTCCGGGATTGTCCCGGCATACGACGCACCTTTTTCAACCTCCGGACCGTTCTCCCGTTCCAGGCTCGATCATGCTCCATCAGGGCCGCCAAGCGCTTCTCTTAACGGCCCGCCTGCAACGGCAGCGTCGTACCTTCCAGTTCAAAGGAGCCTCCGGCATTTCTTTGAATAACGTGGCACAACGCCTCGCGAGTCTTGCCAAAGCTGTTTAATACCGCAGCACGCCTACCATTCTGTGACTGTGCCGTCCTCGTTCCTCCAAACCGGATTGCGCCAACGATGACCGGCAGCCGCCATCTCACGCACCTTCGATTCGTTAATCTCCACACCGAGTCCGGGGGCGGCAAGCCGTCGGACGAAGCCGTCCTGATAGTGGAACACGGCCGGATCTGTTAAATAATCCAGCAGGTCGGAGCCTTGATTGTAATGGATGCCCAAGCTCTGCTCCTGGATAAACGCATTCGGCGTGCAAAAATCCAACTGCAGCGATGCAGCCAGCGCAATCGGACCAAGCGGGCAGTGCGGCGCAACGGCAACGTCGAAGGCCTCCGCCATCGCCGCGATTTTGCGCACCTCCCATATCCCGCCGGCATGACTGAGATCCGGCTGGATGATATCGACGCCTCCCTGCATGAGCAGCCGTTTGAAATCCCAGCGTGTATACATGCGCTCGCCTGTTGCAATCGGTATGCTGACGCCCTTGGTTATTTCGGGAATCACCTCATTGTTCTCGGGGAGCACCGGCTCTTCGATGAACATCGGCTTCAAAGGCTCCATTTCCTTGATCAGCACTTTGGCCATCGTTTTGTGTACGCGACCGTGGAAATCGACGCCGATGCCTTTGTCCCAGCCGATGGCTTCACGCACAGCGGCCAGCCGTTCCACTGCCTCCTGCACCTTCAGCGGCGAATCGATCCACTCCATCTCCGCCGTACCGTTCATCTTGACCGCGGTATACCCTTCGGCCATCTTCTTTCTGGCCTCCTCCGCCACATCGGAAGGCTTATCGCCTCCGATCCAGGCATAGACACGCATTTTATCCCGGACCGGACCGCCAAGCAGCTCGTACACCGGCACACCCAGCCGTTTGCCCTTAATATCCCACAGCGCCTGTTCAATACCGGAGATGGCACTGGTCAGAATCGGACCTCCCCGGTAAAAGCCGCCCCGGTACAGCACCTGCCACAGATCCTCGATATGTCCCGGATCTTTGCCGATCAGATAATCGCTCATTTCCTCCACTGCGGCGCGCACCGTATCGGCCTTCCCTTCCACGATAGGCTCTCCCCATCCGACAATTCCGTCATCCGTCGTTACCTTCAGAAACAACCATCTCGGCGGTACTTGAAACAGCTCCATGGATTTGATGATCATAAAAAGCTCCTCTCCCCTGTTCATAAAATGTCCAGCATTCGGTCATCCGGTCCAAACGTCCTGGCGAAACCCTGTCAGCATATCTTCCAAATGGCTTTTCATCAGCGTTCTCGCCTGGGTAGTATTGCGCTGCGCAATAGCCTGCGCGATCAAATGGTGATAGGAGGCCGCCTTCTCGTCCATCCCCTCCCATTTCATCGAACGCCGGCGGCTGTCCGTCAGCAGGTCGCCGATCAGCTCGAGCATGTGAAACATGATTTCATTATGTGAGGCTCTGGCAATCAGCTCGTGAAACAGCAAATCCTCTTTAAAAAAATCCTGCTTCTTGCGTATTTTCTGCCGCATCGTTTCGGCCGTCCGCACGATCTCGTCCGCCTCGGTATCCGTCGCCTTCTCTGCGGCCAGCGCAGCAAGCTCCGGCTCAATGATCAACCTGGCCTCCGTCAGCTGCAGCATCGTCGCCTTCTCCAGGAAATCTAGCGTCCTTCCGCCTTCGGCCCCGGTCACATCATTCTCAACGTAAGTGCCCCGCCCCTGCTCTACTCGTAAAATTTTCTGCTTACCGAGAATCCGCACGGCCTCCCGAACAGACGAGACTCCGACGCCGAGCTCTACTGACAACTGCTCCAGCGGTGGAATTTGCTGTCCAGGCTTCCAGACGCCGCTCTTAATTTTTCGTTTAATTTCGTCGTAAACGGTTTCATAAGTTAGTTTTTTTGACATAACCCAATTCCTTATCCCTCCAATATTCATCTGATGTTTATCATTATATTACCAAAACATCTGATGATCAATTTTTTTCGCAGCAAAAACCTGCTTCCTCTTTATAAACCCTGTCGTTCAAAGTAAACTGGAAAGACAGAGGCAATCCGATGTACTCTCTCGACGTCTTTGGAATGCGTTGTTGAACCGGTACCGCCGGAAGATCGTCAAACATTTGAGGTGGCAGCTTTGGATTCGAAAGCAAATTTTGAATATTTGAAGCATTTGTCGGAAAGCTCGGATCCGAAGGCGATTCTGCATGAGTTGATGACGGCTTACGGCAAAGACGTATGGAACTATGCTTACAGCATGACCCGAAAGCGGGACCAGGCAGACGATATCACCCAAGAGGTGTTTATTAAGGTATACCGCAATCTTTACACATTCCGCTGCGAATCCTCCGTCAAAACATGGCTGCTTGCCATTACACGCAATATGACGCTCGATTACCTGAGATCGGCCTTTTACCGTAAAGTCACTTTGGTCGATTTCCTCACTTCTTTCGGCGAACAGGCAGCCGATTCTCAGCCGGAAAAAGAGGTCGTAGAGCGTATGGCCATTAACGAGATGTGGGAAATGGTGCTGAAGCTGCCCGTCAAATACAGAGAAGTGCTGATTCTTTATGCCCATCATCAGCTGTCCATGAAGGAAATAGCGGAGGTGCTGGGCGTCAGTGAAGGAACGGTCAAATCGAGGCTTTTCCATGCACGAAATAAAATTTCCCGGATGAAGGAGGATTGGAATCTTGGATCCGATGGACAATGAGCTTAAGATAAAACTGGCTGAGGGACCGCTCGGGAGGGAGGGCTTTACCGACGGCTTAAGACAGCGTATCGAAGCACGCATAGAAGAGGAAGGCAGCAGACCGAAGCCGCGGAAGACTGGGTTCGTCGCCGCCTGTGCCCTGCTTGCGGTCACGGTTATGCTCCTGTTCGTCGACGGAGAACGGCTGTCCTCTCTGCTGCGCATAAACCAATCGACGTACGATGAGCATTCGCAGCATGCCGCAGCGCCCGTTAAGGAAAGCTGGGAAGCTTCCATCCGTTCCGCTCTGCTGCTCGGTTTGCGTACGGACCTTCCCGCGGCCGGGAGCCAGGGGGAATACAGCACTTACCGTACCGTACTCATCGCCCCGGAGCACAATCGGCTGCAAAAAACCGCAGAAGGCGCAGGCATTCTTATGCCTTACAAAATGGACTTCTGGAAAATAGGGGGCCAGCGGATAGCCAACGAGGAGAAAGAGGCCTGGACCATTACCGCATCCAAAGCGGCGGCCAATCCGGCATTCGAGGATGAGCAGGTTTCCGCATTGGTTTCCGCCAAACCGGTTAAGCTGTCGGAGAAGCTCCTTTTTGCCGGGAACCGGTATATTACCGTAGCTCAAACCGTGCAATCCCGGGATCCTGCCTCCGGGAAGGCCGTCCAGTATGAATACGTTTGGGTCAAGGAGCTGCTGCAAATCGCGCCTACGAGGAAGGAAATATCGCTTACTCCGCTGGAAGAGCCCCACGTGTCGCTGCGCGGGCTGCTGGCCGCCTATGCCGAGCCGATCATTCAGGAGCTGAAGCCGAGGCTTCCCGTTCAGCCAGGGGAATCCGGCAGAGCTGCCGGAGCCGTGGATCTCTCGGGGGAAAGCTGGACTATCGTCCGCAAGCAAGGGCGGTGGATCGCGCAGCTGGCCGATTACGGTTCGGCGGAGAATCTTGATGGTAAGATCGGATACCGTTTGAAAGATGTGCCGATGGAACTGCCTGCATCTGTCGTCTCTCATGACGAGCTGGCGGTATCGTGGAGTGAAATCAAGCGGCTGCAGCCTTCGGCTGTCGACGTCTTTACTTCGCCAAAGCACGATTTTGTGGCAGTAGTCACGGACAGAAACATCATTATATACCCTTATATCGACCAGCTGATTCCGTCGCAGCTGATGACGATCCCGCTCCAGCCGAATGAATCGGTCGTTATGGCGCAGTGGGCGACGGACCGGTATGTCGAGTCCTGGAAACAGCAGGTGAAAGCCTTTTTAGAGCCGTAACGTAATCAAAAGGGCAGCGGCTACGGCTGCTGCCCGTAATTCACATGACTTTCAAACGATGGCGTATCGGGCACGATCATGATATGCGTCTGTCCCTGCTGCAAAACCGCCTCGCGGCCTAGATCCAAGAAACGGATCGGGTCGCTTTCTTTATCCCGTTTCCACTCCACCTTCTTCACCTTGCCCCGTTCAAACAGAAGCGCAGGGCCAGTCCCGATCAGTTTGACGTCGAGTCTTCCCTCGCTGTCCAGTGTCCGGTGTCTTGTCCCCATGACAACCACATTGGCCGCGGACAATTGTTCTTCGTTGTTCAGATCGATATGCTGCTTGCCGTTGATCGACCGTTTGTACAAACCGCTTGTCTGGTCAAATTCATAGGTCACCTTATAGCTTTGCATCAGAAACGTAATGTCTACCTTTGGCGCATCCTGCGCATCATTGGCCATGGCCGGGACGGCATCCGCATCCTTCTTCACAAAGCTGTACGCCGGTTGGGCGAGGGCATTAGCGGTAAAGCCTCGTTCCTGAGCAGTCTCCCGTATTTTCTCCAGGTCCGTATACAGATTATGTGGGGCCTTTCGGGAACGCTCCCTCCAAAAAGCGGCACCTGCGTTCGTAATTTCATCCAGCGCGTGGATGCGCTCTTTCTTCAGCTTTGAATAACCGTCAGGGCTTCCGCCCGCATGGACTTGAATCGCTCCGAATGATTTTCCGATCTCGATAAAATAAGGACGGATGCTTCGCACCGGTCCGACGGGATCCTTAGACCTGCTGCTTTGGAAAATGCCGACGATCCGGGTAATTTCCCCTTCGGCCAGCACCTCAAGCAGCATATCCGCTTGCGTCAGACCGCTTTGAGGCCTCGCCTGAGGGGCGTTGTTGATCATGACCATGATCGGTCTGTCCTCAATTTTCCTGTCGCTCGGCAGCCCCGTCAAAGGCGCCTGGAAGGCAGGTTCCGCTTTTGGAGGCGGCACTTTCGGCTCCACGACGACTGGCTTGACGGTTTCTGCCGGCGGATTCCCGGAGGTCTGGCAGCCCGCCGCTGTCAAGGCCAACCAGCCCGCCAGCAGCGCCATTCCTCCTTTCCGTCCCATGCGGCTCCATTTTTGTTTGCATTGCTTTGGTTTCAATTAACGTCACCTCATCTGCTTGTCCTCTAGTAAACTATATTCTATTAAACCTGTTTTTAGAATCCTTTTTTTTCAAATTAAGACAAAAACCACATCTTCCTTATATTCCATATCGGATGATGTGGCTCTTGGTTTCCTATATTTTTTCTTTTATGAAGCCGGTTCTTAACGTAACCCGGTCCCCGCTCCCACGAAAAAACCCGGCATTCCCATGATGACATGGAAATGCCGGGTTTGTTGTCCATCCGCTGAACCTCTTACAGCTGCTCCCGTACCCAAGCCTCCAGCTCGGCCAACGGTCTGAAGCCTATGTTCGTTCCAACCTCGACGCCGTCTTTGAACAGCTTCAAGGTCGGAATGCTCATGACTCCGTAGTTTCCAGCCGTTTGAGGATTGTCATCGACATTCACTTTGGCGATCGTAACCGCATCTCCAAGCTTTCCGTCAAGCTCCTCAAGCACCGGCGCGATCATTTTGCAGGGTCCGCACCAAGGCGCCCAGAAATCAACCAATACTACGCCTTCTTTTATGGTGTCTTTAAATTGTACGTCATTCACATTAACAATAGCCATGAGAATCCACTCCTATTCTATAATTTTGAAAATAAATAACGTAGTTATAGAGCATTTATTCCCCAACTCGCTGTTAATTCAAACGGGACGGGCGCTGCAAAAGAAAGTCCGTATCCATACGGTTCTGTCCCGACCGGTTCTCCGCCTCAACGGCGGCGGCTGCGGTGAGCTTGCCGCTCAGCTCCGCGAACCATTCCCGATCCCTGGTCATCAATGCGATTTCGATCAGCGAGCGCAGGGCAGCCTCGCCGGACGGCTCGTACTCGGACATCTTGGCGACCTTGGAAAGCTTGGCCTCGGCCCAATCTCCGATGATTTCCGGACGGTCGCATTGAGTGATCCGAACCTTGACCAGGCCATTACCTTCCACCGACTCCACATACCCGATAAAGCGTTCGTCCTCCAGCGTCGTACCGCTCACCCAATCGCCTTCGTTCACTTTCACATCATAGATTGAAGCCATACCAATCCCTCCTATGATCGATAATCTGCTACAAATTAAGTAACAGTTTGTACATAAAGCCGCGCTTACGTTTTCCCGCTCTGCACTTCCCGAATCCGGTTCAGCACATCATGGATCGTAACGCGGGACAGAAAGGCCAGCATCTGCTCCTCAGCCTCAGAGAATATTTGGTCCATCACGTCGGCCATATTGCATGCAATCATGCAATCCTCCTCCTCGTTCCCCGAGCACCAGGAAGGCTTGAGGGAACCGATCGAAGTAGCACGATAGATTTGCGCCAAAGTGACCTCAGCCGGGTTGCAGTTTAAGGCATATCCGCCTCCGGTGCCTTCCTTCGTAGCTACATAGCCTTGCTTCTTCAAACAGCTCATCACCTTCCGCACGCGGGCGGGATGAGTGCAGACATTCGCCGCAATCATATCGCTGGTGGCCATATGATCCGGCCGATAAGCAAGCAGCACCAGACTGTGTACCGCAATCGTAAATTCACTGTTCACGTCTGGTCTCCTCCTCTTTCGTCTTACTGTTATTATAATTATTACAGATTAACCTGTCAAGCAGGCTCCTCCCCTGCTTAACAAACGTGAAAAGAGCCGTTCCCGCTTGATGCGGAAACGGCTTTGGCAGAAAAGCGGCTTATTGATACATGCTGCCGCGGGCAAAGCTGGGTTGCTGAGGCTGCAGGCTCACTGTGCTCATTTGTGCGATCGATTGCTCTGCTTGATGACACATTTGCGAGATCTGCTGCATTTGTTGAACCGCCGTTTGGTGACCCTGCAGCGCCGTTTGAATCAGCTGAGCCGCCTGACGCTCCCGCTGGGCAAGCATTTCCAGCTGCTGCGCGTTCTGCTGCTCCTGCTGCAGCAGTCTTTGGTAATTCATGCTCGCTTGTTCTGTTTGCTGGATCAGCTGCCCGATGATGTGCTGGCATTGGTTCAATTGGTTAATGACATTGTGCATATCTTTGCATCCTCCTTGGGTTATAAAGTGGGCTGTTGTAAATTCCCATCCTATTGTGCTTTAACCGCCCGAAGGTTATGCAGGCCCAAAGAAAAAAACCGGCTCCTTCCCTGTCGGTAAGAGCCGGTCCGGTTTCATTGGCTTATGGTTGAATATCGTAGAATTTATACAAATCGTCCAGCAAAATGTTCGCGGCCTTCACCCCGCCGGCGGTGTTCCAGGTCACGTCGTTTACTTTAAACGCTTTGCCGTTCTTCACTACGTTCAAATTTTTCCATAACGGATCGTTGGTCCATTCCTGTTCCTGGTTGCTTCCCTTTCCGTCTCCGGTCTCATAAGTGAAATAGAACAATCGATCGGCGTCCACTTCCGGCAGACGCTCTTTGTTAATTTCAATTGCGAACGTTTCTTTATCCTTAAATTCAGTACGTGCAATGCCAATCTGCGAGAAAATGATTCCCGTAAACGTATCGTTCAGGTAAATTCTGGTTTTCCCCGCCATAAAACGAACGACAGACACTTTCTCCTTCAGCTTATCTCCGGCTTTCGATTTAAAGTCTTCGATCCGTTTGTCGAAGGCTGCGATAATTTTATCGCCTTCTTCCTTCTTGCCCACGGTTTCAGCATACAGCTTGAAATTGTTTTTCCATTCGCCGCGCAGCGTTTCAGAGAATACCGTCGGAGCGATCGCTTTCAGCTGTTCGTAGACTTTCTCCTGACGCATTTTATTGCCGATGATCAGATCCGGTTTAAGCGCGGCGATCATCTCCAGATTCGGCTGGCTTTCATCACCGACCACTTGAACGCCTTCCATGTCGGCTTTAATATGATCATACCAAGGTTTTCCGGTGAAAGACTTCACCGCGCCTACCGGCTTGATTCCCAATGCCAGCAGAGCTTCGGTTCCTTCATTTGTGAGAATGACGATCTTCTTCGGGTTTGCCGGCACCTCGGTTTCGCCCATCGCATGCTTGATTTTACGCGATCCTTCTGTTGTCCCCGCCTGTGTCCCCGCCTGATCCGCAGAAGGCTTGGGCTCGGCCGACTGCTTCGCCCCGCAAGCGGTTAACCATACGGTCATGAGCAGCATTGCAGCGAGAAATATCGCCGTTTTCCATTGAAATGATTTGCGTGTACTAAACATTGACTGGACCTCCCGGAAATTGAACAATGATGATAATGATTATCAATAACAAAGTAAATCATAATGGGGTATTCAAATATTGTCAATCTTTTTTTGATAATGATTCTCAGAATCATTGACAGCTGATAATGATTCTCATACAATGAGTTTAGTTCATTATTCTTGCATCATTCCTAAACGGATCAAAAGGTAACCTTACAACAGAGAGCAGGCTAATTTTTCATGCGCAAAAAACTTCATACTAACCTTTCCTTCAAAATCGGCGGTTTGGCTGCAGCCCTGCTGCTGCTCGTTGCATTTATGCTGGCAAGCGTCATGTTCGGCGTGAACCATTATTCATGGGACACCATCGTAGCGTCTTATACGCAGCCTGACGGTTCGAATGATCATCTCATCATCCAAACGTCCAGGATTCCGCGGGCGCTGATTGCCGCCATCGTCGGGGGGAGTCTTGCGGTGGCCGGAGCCCTTATGCAAGCGATCACGCGCAATCCTCTCGCTTCTCCAAGCATCTTCGGCGTGAATGCCGGTGCCGCTTTTGCTATCGTACTATCGGTCGCTTTTTTTGATGTGTCCGGCTTATCGCAATTTGCTTGGATCGCCTTTCTCGGGGCCGCCGTCAGTTCATGCGCCGTTTATTTGTTAGGTTCCGTAGGCAGGGATGGCTTGACGCCGATCAAAATAACGCTTGCCGGGTCAGCCATTACGGCTTTGTTCTCCTCGCTTACGCAGGGAATCCTGCTGGCGGACGGCAAAGCATTCGATCAGGTACTCTTCTGGCTCGTAGGCTCTGTCGCCGGACGGACGATGGAAATGCTGCTTTCGGTGCTTCCTTATATGCTCATCGCATTGGTCGGCGCACTGCTGCTGTCTCCCCATATCAATGTTCTGACAATGGGCGAAGACGTCGCCAAAGGCTTGGGGCAGCATACCCTGATCATCAAAGCCTCGGCGGCCGTCGTCATCGTTTTGCTTGCCGGTGGTTCCGTCGCAGTAGCGGGTCCTGTTGTGTTTGTCGGCATCATCGTGCCGCATATCGTCCGCTATCTCGTTGGCATCGATTACCGCTGGGTCCTTCCTTATTGCGCGGTGCTGGGGGCTTTGCTGCTGGTCGGCGCGGATATCGGCGCGAGGTTTATCGTCATGCCGAAGGAAGTACACGTCGGGGTAACCACTGCATTGATCGGTGTTCCCTTCTTTGTGTATATTGCACGCAAAGGAGGTCAATGGAGATGAGCGAAACCAAAAGCAAATACATTTCCGTGCGCAGTAAGGCGTATTCTTTTCTGGTCAGCAAAAAAGCGCTGCTCGTAACATCGGTCTTGTTCCTCGTTACGATCTTGGTGATGATTCTCAGCACAGGCATCGGAAGCGTATATGTCACGCCGGCGGATGTCGTCCGTTCTGTTCTCGGAATCGGAGCGGATACTAACGACACCATCATTCGCTCCTTGCGTTTGCCTCGCGTCGTCATTGCCGTCCTGATCGGGGCCTCGCTTGCAGTATCGGGCGCTATCCTCCAAGGGGTGGTACGCAATCCGCTGGCTTCCCCCGATACGATCAGCATCACCGGCGGAGCTACGTTCGGAGCCGTTTCGTTTTTTTTCTTTTTATCCGAGAGAGCAAGTATTCAATGGCTTCCTTTAACCGCGATCATCGGAGCGTTTCTGGCAACGGTCGTCGTGTACTTACTCTCGTGGAAAAACGGCGGAGTCACCCCGCTTCGCCTTGTGCTCATCGGAATCGGGTTCACGGCGGCCATGAGTTCCTTATCTTACATGCTGATGATTTCCGCCCCCATCGTGATGGCGAATCAATCACTTACGTTCATGACCGGGAGCATTTACGGGGTTTCTTGGGACGGAGACGTGCTTCCGCTTCTGCCTTGGGTAACGATTCTGCTGCCGGCGGTATTCATTTACTCCCGGCACGTCAATATTCAAGAGCTCGGCGAGGATGTGGCGCGCAGCGTCGGCAGTTCTGTGCAGCGGCAGCGTATGCTGCTGATTTTGCTCAGCGTCGCGCTGGCCGGTGCGGCCGTTGCATTCGGCGGGGCCATCGGCTTCATCGGATTGATGGCGCCGCATATGGCACGCAAACTGGTGGGACCGGCTTTTGGCGCTTTGCTGCCGGTGTCGGCGCTGATCGGAGCGCTCATCCTGCTGCTGGCTGATCTTGCAGGACGTTCGCTATTTACGCCGCTGGACATTCCTGCCGGAGTGTTCACCGCCTGCATCGGTGCACCTTTCTTTATTTATTTGTTATATCACAGCCGCAATCGCGGATAATTGAATATCCACAATCTCTTTGCCAAAAAAGCGAATGAAGGAGAAGATTCCTATGACCGCCATTCAATCGAACGACCTGTGTCTCAGCTACGGTGAAACTTGTATCTTCCAGGACCTGAACATCTGCCTGCCCAAAGGAAAAATTACCGTATTTATCGGCAGCAACGGCTGCGGCAAATCGACGCTGTTGCGTTCGCTCGCCCGGCTGTTGACGCCGAAAAGCGGCCAGGTGGTACTGGACGGCAGCGATATCGCTACTTTGAAGACGAAGGAAGTCGCACGGCGAATGGCTATGCTCCCGCAAGGTCCGTCGGCTCCGGAAGGACTAACTGTGCTTCAGCTCGTCAAGCAAGGACGGTATCCGTATCAGAATTGGCTGCAGCAGTGGTCGAAAGAAGACGAATCGATGGTTCAACGGGCGCTGGAGCTCACCAACATGAAGCACCTTGCCGAACGTTCCGTCGACTCTCTGTCCGGCGGTCAAAGACAGCGCGCATGGATCGCCATGACACTGGCTCAAGGGACTCCGACCATTTTACTCGACGAACCAACAACGTACCTTGACCTTGCTCACCAGATTGAGGTACTCGACCTGCTGTTCGATCTGAACGTACGGGAGCGGCGCACCATTGTCATGGTACTGCACGATATCAATCTGGCTTGCCGGTATGCGGATAATATTGTGGCCATCAAGGACCGGAAGGTATGGGCGGAAGGACAGCCGCAGGACGTGATCACCGAAGAACTGATTAACAGTGTGTTCGATCTGGAATGCCGTATTATCGAAGATCCGTTGTTCGGCACCCCGATGGTGGTTCCTTACGGCAGCGGCAAACAGCCAGGACAGCTTCATGGCGCTTCAGATACGGAGACGCCTGCCGCATTAGTGGTATAACAATTCAAACGCTGAGCTCTGCGATGAGTCTCAGCGTTTTTTATTTTGCGTATCCTTGATGACCTTGGACACAGTTGGGAAAAATAAAAGGAGATCTTGAAAGGAGCGTGTCCCAAGCAATGCATTCGTTCATGTATTTCATGCAGCACCACTGGCTATCGGTTGTGCTGATCACCGGGATTGTCCTTGCCGCCGTGTTCGTGTATAAATACTGGGATCATATCGTCATTAAGGGCAGCGGCAGAAAATGAGCCGCCGGAGTTCCCGGGCTTATAGCCCCCGGCCATAAGCCCTTTATCCGAATGAAGTCACACCGGTAACTAATTTATGTACGGCGGCCGCGGCAATACATCCGATCAGCAGGCAGTAGAACAGCTTGACCATGAGCCTATCCGTCCTGTCCTCCACCGACATATATCCGTTCATGGTCAGCACAAAAATCGCCGTCAATGCAAATAACATAATGCTTTCTCTTTGCTTTGAACCGCTGATGAAGCTGATTAGCAAATGGAAACAGATCAGAGAAATAAATAACTGATTGAAAATGCCTCGAGCCTTTTCTTTTTGCCTGTTCAAAGAGGAAATAGAAAAGAAAAACAGGCCTAAAAAAAGTAAACAGCCTGCATATACCATCATTCTGGAAACTGCATCATACGTCATTGTCATATGAAAGAGAAAAAGATACACTTGAAATAAAATCAGCTTTATGACATCATGAAGTACCTCTTTATTACGGAATCCATGCATACGGTATCAACTTCCTTATCTTCACTGAAATGGATCTATTAAAATATATACTCGCAGCGGTTCCCCCTTATGCTAGTTTTCTAGTAATATTTTTGCCATGCTGTTTTCGATATGCCTTAGACCATACTAAAAAAAGCCGGATTTGAAGGCTATGCCCTCAAATCCGGCGTTATTTGTTTTATACTAAAGCTTTCTTTGCAATATCCGTCCGATAGTGTTTTCCCTGGAAACGGATGCGGTCGGCTTCCGCATAGGCTTTGGCACGAGCTTCCGCGATATCGCGGCCCAGTGCGGTTACGCCAAGCACCCTGCCGCCGCTGGTGACGATGCTTCCATCCTTCACAGCGGTCCCGGCATGAAACACGAGCGCATCTTGAACCTCGTCCAACCCTTCGATCGGCAGCCCTTTCGAGTACGATCCCGGATAGCCCTCGGAAGCGAGAATGACGCATACCGCAGCTTCGTCGCTCCACTCGATGTTCATCCGGTCGAGACATCCGTTGATCGCAGCAAGGAAAATGTCCAGCAGATCGGTCTTCAGCCGAGGCAGCACGACCTGTGTCTCCGGGTCGCCGAAGCGTGCGTTGAATTCAATCGTCTTCGGTCCATTCGGCGTAAGCATCAGTCCCGCGAACAACACGCCGCAGAACGGTCGGCCTTCGGCTACCATGGCCTTGGCCGTAGGCTTGATGATCGTTTCAATCGCCTCATCGATAATCGACTGCGGAATGTGCGGCAGCGGTGTATACGTGCCCATACCGCCCGTATTCGGTCCTTTATCATTATCGAAAACCGGCTTATGGTCCTGTGCCGGAACCATCGGACGTACCGTTTCCCCGTCTACGAACGACAGGATGGACATTTCTTGTCCGGTCAGAAATTCCTCGATCACCACCTGGTTGCCGGACTCGCCGAATACTTTGGCAACCATGATGTCGTGCAGCGCCTTCTCCGCTTCTTCCAGCGTCTGAGCCACCACAACGCCTTTGCCCGCGGCCAGACCGTCTGCCTTAATGACTATCGGCGCCTTTTGCTTACGAAGATAGGCCGCGGCATCCTCATAGTTGTCAAAGGATTCATAAGCCGCCGTCGGAATGTTGTATTTTTTCAGCAGCTGCTTGGTAAACACTTTGCTTCCTTCAATGATCGCCGCATTCTTTCGGGGACCGAAAACCGGAATTTGCTTGGCCTCCAGATGGTCGACAATGCCCTCGTACAACGGGTCATCCGGTCCGATCACGACGAGGTCGATCGAACGGTCGATCGCAAATTGGGCGATCTCTTCAAATTGATTCACCTGGATAGGCACACATTCAGCCACACCGGCGATGCCTCCGTTGCCCGGCGCACAGAACAACTCCTGCACTTTCGGACTTTTTTTGAGCGCCCAACAAATCGCATGCTCGCGGCCGCCGCCGCCCACTACCAATATCCGCACGTTTGGCTCCCCCTTAATCTTTGTTTACGATCAGCAGCTCGGTCTCTCCGCTTCCGAGGCGAATCGTTTTGACCAGCAGTGAAATTTTATTTTCGTCGTTCAAAACGTGCCAGTAGGTGTCCGCGATTTGCTTCGCATCATTTTGAAGCGGAACGAGCGCCGGCTCGCCTTGGAAGGAAGGCAGCGGGTTTCCGTCGCCCGCATACGTATGGATGCAGTGACCGAAGCCGGGAAGTGCCTTCTCATAAGTATAGGTATGCCGAAGCGTCTGTTCTTCCGTATTGTCGCCGGACTTCAAAATTGACAGCTTGTAGGCAAACTGACCGTCCTTCAGATCTACGAGACCGCTGATGCGGGGAGTGAAATTCGGCGCATCCGGTTCGTACGTCCGGGTAGCCAGCGCAATCTCGAAAGATCCGCCCGCCTGCAGCGCTTCATGAATCGTATTGGTCTGGTCGCCGTTGGTCACAATATGCGCCCCGTTCACATGCTTGACCGGGTAATAGATGATCAGTGAAGGATCCGTCAGCTTCGCCGGATCTTTCGCTTCCGTGCGGACAAACCCGTTCTCTTCTTGAACAAACACGCGGTTACGGCTGTTTTCGCTGCGTCCCATAATCCAGTAAACCTGTACCAGACGCGTGCCGTCCGGCGTTAAACCGATCACGATCCCGCGGCCGGGATAAGCATTCTCTTTCAAACCATTTAGATATTGATCCGCTTTTGCGGCTCTATTCGTCGACACGTTGTTTTCCTCCCCGGTTTAATGGCTTGCTTAGTGGTGGAACAGACGAACGCCGGAATACATCATGACCATTCCGTAATCGTTGGCCGCCTGCACGACTTCCTCGTCCCGCATCGAGCTTCCCGCCTGTACGACGTATTTCACGCCGCTGCGGCTGGCGCGATCCAGATTATCGCGGAACGGAAGGAAAGCATCCGAACCGTAAGAAACGCCCTGCAGCTTGTTCAGCCACTCCCGCTTCTCTTCACGCGACAAGCGCGCCGGCACCTCTTCGAAGCAAGCTTCCCAAGCGGCTTGCTCCACCGAGGTCAACTCCTCTTCAAGCCAAAGGTCGATCGCATTGTTCTGCTCTGCACGGGATAAGCCTTGACGGAATTTCATGTTCAGGGCCGTTGGATGCTGGCGAAGAAACCAACGGTCAGCTTTGTCTCCCGCCAGCCTCGTACAGTGAATCCGCGACTGCTGCCCGGCTCCGATGCCGATGGTTTGGCCGTCCAGCGTATAGCAAATAGAATTGGATTGCGTATATTTGAGGGTGACAAGGGCAACTAAAAGATCCCGCTTCGCATGTTCCGGCAGCTCTTTGTTCTTCGTAACGATTTTTTCCAGAGCCGATTCATCAATGACCGCGTCGTTGCGTTCCTGCTGCAGTGTAAGACCGAACAGGGTGCGGGTTTCGATCGGATTCGGCACATAGTCAGGATCAATCTGAAGAATCAGATAGCCTCCGTTCTTTTTAGCCTTGAGTATTTCCAGCGCCTCGTCCGTGTAGCCGGGCGCCACAACAAGATCGGATACCTCCCGCTTCAACAACTGAGCCGTCGAAGCATCCACGATATCGCTAAGTGCGGCGGCGTCGCCGAATGAGGACATACGGTCGGCGCCGCGGGCACGCGCATAGGCCGTCGCCAGAGGAGAAAGCTCCAGACCTTCAACGAAGTAAGCCTTCTTCAGTTCGGGTGACAGCGGAGCGGCAACGGCAGCCCCTGCCGGGCTTACATGCTTGAAGGATGCGGCCGCAGGGAGTCCGGTAGCACGGCGCAATTCGCGGGCCAGCTGAAACCCGTTGAGGGCATCCAGCAAATTGATGAAGCCGGGATCGCCGTTCAGAACCTTAACCGGCAGTGCTCCTTCACTAATGAGCTTCGCTTGTTTTTGATGCGGATTCATTCCGTACCGCAGATTCAACACGTTCTTAGAGCTTGTCGTTTGGCTCATGGTGTTATCCCATCCTTTGGTTTATGATCAGCAGCTTGTTCCAGGTGGATGCTGCCGTCGCAAATGCCTTGTATCACTTCCGGATACAGCCGGTGCTCTATTTGGTGTATGCGTTCGGTGATCGACGCCTCCGTATCGCCGGGCTGAACGTCGATCGCGCGTTGAGCCAGGATAGGCCCGCTATCGAGCCCTCCATCGACCAGATGCACCGTCACTCCGGTGACCTTCACGCCGTGACGGAGCGCTTGTCCCACCGCGTCAAGCCCCGGAAAAGACGGCAGCAGCGAGGGATGGATATTGATCATACGTCCCCAATACGCATCCACCAATACCTTGGTAATAATTCGCATATATCCCGCAAGAACGACAAGATCGACGTTCCTTAGCTGCAGCTGTTGTAAAATTTCACGCTCATACGCTTCTCGGGAGGCATACTCTTTCGGGTTAAACGCAAATACAGGGATACCGGCCGCTTCCGCCCTCTCCACTACCTTGGCCTTAGGGCGGTCACAAACCAAAAGCTCGATGCGTGCATCGAGCCGTCCTTCCTTCACCGCATCCGCAATCGCTTGAAAATTGCTTCCGTTCCCCGATGCGAACACGGCAATGCCGAGAGGAGCCCTTCTCATACGGCTGCCCCGTTAAATGTGACAATGCGCTCCCCTGCCGTTACACGTCCAAGCGTATAGGCCTTTTCACCGTGACGCTCGAATAGCTCCGCCGCTTTCGCCGCTTGGTCTTCGGCTACGATAACGACCATCCCGATCCCCATGTTGAACGTACGGAACATATCGTTATTGCTGATTTCGCCTTCTTGCTGCATCAGTTCAAAAATCGGAAGAATCGGCCATGAACCATAATCAATCTCCACGTTCACGCCTTCAGGCAGCACGCGCGGAATATTCTCCAGGAAGCCTCCACCGGTAATGTGCGCCATGCCCTTGATCTCTACCTGCTCCAGAACGGCAAGCACCGGTTTGACATAAATCTTCGTCGGCGCCAGGAGCGTATCGCCGAGACTCCCGCCCAATGCCTCTACGTGATCGTGCAGGCTGTAACCCTTCTCCTCCAGCAGAAGCTTGCGGACAAGCGAGAAGCCGTTGCTGTGCACGCCGCTTGAAGCCAGGCCAAGCACAACATCTCCCGGACGAATCGTCTTGCCGTCGATGATCTTCTTTTTGTCTACGACACCGACGGTAAAGCCGGCGATATCGTATTCGCCTTCGCTGTACATGCCCGGCATCTCCGCCGTTTCGCCGCCGATCAAAGCACATCCCGATTGCACGCAGCCATCGCTGATGCCCTTGACGATCGCTTCGATTTTCTCGGGAATGACCTTGTCGCAAGCGAGATAATCGAGGAAAAAGAGCGGCTCCGCTCCCTGTACCACGATGTCGTTCACACACATCGCCACGGCATCGATGCCGATCGTATCGTGTTTATCCATCGCGAACGCGATTTTGAGCTTCGTGCCGACTCCGTCGGTTCCAGAGACAAGCACCGGCTCTTCATATTTATCTTTGTTCAAGCCGAACAGTCCGCCGAAACCGCCGAGCTCCGTCAATACTTCCGGTCGGAACGTCGTCTTGACGTGCTTCTTCATACGTTCCACCGCTTCGTTACCGGCTGCGATGTCAACACCGGCCTTTTTATATGCATCGGACACTTGGTATTTCCTCCCCAAATCGATATGACCCTAATTTCGCCGCTGTGCGACGCCTAAATCATCGTTACACCGCCCGCGCAATGCAGTAGTTGGCCGCCTTGTGGTTTTTACTAGCCATCTGAACGCCAATCGAGGCTAGCCGCGCGGATTGCTGCGCTGTTTTTCACCCTTACAGCTTCGAGACTGAGGGCCGCTGCACGGTCCCTGCCCCGTCACTTTTCAAGCACGATCCGCCTCAATCGCAGCCACAGCTGAGCGCGGCTTCGTCTGGGACCGGCGTCGGATAATGGTTGTCGAAGCAAGCGGTGCAATGCCCGCGGTTGTATTCGCCGCCGGGACGGCCAATGGCCGTGAGCAAGCCTTCCTTGCTCAGGAAGTGAAGAGAATCCGCGTTGATCGCCTGGCGAATCTCTTCCACCGACTTCACCGCGGCAATAAGCTCCTTGCGGCTGGGCGTATCGATGCCGTAGAAGCACGGGTTTTGAAACGGCGGCGAACTGATCCGCACGTGCACCTCCGAAGCACCCGCTTCGCGGAGCAGATTCACGATGCGCAAGGACGTCGTCCCGCGCACGATCGAGTCGTCGATCATGACGACGCGTTTGCCTTCCACAATGCTGCGTACCGCAGACAGCTTCATTTTCACGCCCTGCTCGCGCAGCTCTTGGCTCGGCTGGATGAACGTCCGGCCGGTATAGCGGTTTTTGATCAGCCCCAGCTCATAGGGGATGCCTGTCTGCTCGGCGTAACCGATAGCGGCAGAGATGCTGGAGTCCGGCACACCGGTGACGACATCCGCATCGACGAACGATTCGATCGCCAGCTGGCGCCCCATGCGTTTGCGCGCGGAGTGAATGTTCGTCGAATCGATGTCGCTGTCCGGCCGGGCAAAATAAATGTATTCCATCGCGCAAATGGCGCGCTGTTTAATCGGTGAGAAACGGTCTTCCGTCAATGTGCCGGTCTTGAGGTCCATGACCAACAGTTCGCCGGGTTCAATGTCCCGATAGTACTGGCCGCCGACCGTATCGAATGCGCACGACTCGGATGCGAACAGCTTAGCGGTTCCAAGACGGCCCATGACAAAGGGACGCAGCCCATATGGGTCCCTTGCGGCAATGAGCTTATCCTTGGTCATGAAAAGGAACGCATAGGCGCCCTCTACCTTCAGGAGCGTTTCTTTCACGGCGCTGACAATATCGTCGTGCTTGGAACGCGCAATCAAGTGCGCAACGACTTCCGTATCGCTCGTTGTTTGGAAGATGGAGCCTTCCTTCTCCAACTGGCGCTTGATGGCCGGGGCATTGGTCAGGTTGCCGTTCGTTGCAATCGCCAGGTCCCCTTCCCGATACTTGAATACGAGCGGCTGCGCATTGGCCAGCTTGCTTTCGCCCGACGTAGAGTAACGCACGTGGGCGATCGCGTTGGAGCCAACCAACGTTCCAAGGTTTTCGTTATTGAACACTTCCTTCACGAGACCCATGCCGCGATGATAGTTGAACGAATCTCCTCCGGTTACGCAGATTCCCGCACTCTCCTGGCCGCGATGCTGGAGAGCATGCAAGCCGTAGTAGGAAAGCGAGGCCGCTTCGGAGTGGCCGAACACTCCGAAGACACCGCACTCTTCTCTCAGCTTATCGAACAGTCCGTCATGGCTGCTGCCGACCCCTTCATTATAATAATCTCCGGTCCACAGCTTCGGCACCTTGACGGAACTCGCCCCTTTGCCCTTGATATTGCCTAGTCCTTGTCCGCCGACTCTCAGTTCATCAGACATGGAATCGCATCCTTCCAAACCTTTTCTAGTTGTGTTACAGATGCATCAATAACCGATTTTCCATTGACTTGAACGTTCAATTCCTGTCCGCCAACCGTACCCAATACCTGCACAGGTACGCCCGCTTCCGACAGCAGCTTCTGCAGTTCTTCCGCCTTGTCCGGCGCGGCGCTGAGCAGAATGCGCGACTGGCTTTCGCTAAACAGCGCTACGTCATTGCGCAGTTCGCTGACAAAGTTCACCTTTGCACCGATCTTCCCGCTAATACAGCTCTCTGCCAATGCCACGGCCAGACCGCCTTCCGACAAGTCGTGAGCGGAGGCTACAAGTCCGCTTTGAATCGCACGCAGCACGGCATTCAGCAGCGTTTGCTCCACATCGAGGTCGATCTGCGGCGGACGGCCTTCCGTTACGCCGTGCAAAACGTATTGGAACTCGCTGCCGCCAAGTTCCGCTTTCGTCTCGCCAAGCAAGAGAACGATATCGCCTTCGCGTTTAAAGCTCTGTGTCGTAATATGGTCGATATCATGAACCAGACCGACCATACCGACAACCGGAGTCGGGTAAATCGCACCTTTGGCGTTCTCGTTGTACAAGCTGACATTTCCTCCGATTACCGGCGTATTCAGCTTGCGGCATGCTTCCGCCATCCCGTCGACCGCTTTCTCCAGCTGCCAGAAAATTTCCGGCTTCTCCGGACTGCCGAAGTTCAGGTTATCCGTAATGGCCAGTGGCTCCGCTCCCGAGCACACGTTGTTCCGAGCCGCTTCAGCTACGGCGATGCGTCCGCCAACCTCAGGATCCAGGTAGACAAAACGTCCGTTGCAGTCCGTCGACATTGACAGCGCCTTACGGGAGCCGCGAATCGTGATCACCGCCGCATCCGAGCCCGGTTGAACCGCGGTCGAAGTCCGCACCATATAATCATATTGGTTGTATATCCATTCCTTGCTGGCTACCGTAGGCGATGCCAATACCTTCATGAGCGCATCGTTCAGATCGGTAACCTCAGGGTAGCGAAGGGTGTCGATACGGCCGTTTTCCTCATAATAAGCAGGCACAGCCGAAGGCTTATGGTACATCGGAACATCGTCCACAAGCGCTTTAACCGGCATATTGCCGACCAGCTCGCCCTTATGGTAAAGCTTCAGGTTGCCGTCATCCGTCACCTTACCGACCTTATGACAAGGTAAGCCCCAACGTTCAAAAATCGCTTTCGCCTGCGCTTCATGCTCGGGCTTCACCACGAACAGCATCCGTTCCTGGGATTCTGACAGCATCATCTCGTAAGGCGTCATGCCTTCTTCGCGCTGCGGCACCTCATCGAGGTAAAGCTCCATGCCGTTGCCCGCTTTGCTGGCCATCTCGGAGCTGGAACAGGTAAGCCCGGCGGCGCCCATATCTTGAATGCCGACAACGATTCCCGAGTTGATCAGCTCAAGGCAGGCTTCGAGCACCAGCTTCTCCATGAACGGATCGCCGACTTGAACGGCCGAGCGCTTGGATTCCGACTTTTCAGACAAATCCTCGGAAGCGAACGTCGCCCCGTGAATGCCGTCGCGTCCTGTTGACGGACCCACGTAGAATACCGGGTTGCCGACGCCTTTGGCCACGCCTTTTTGAATTTTGTCATGCTCAATGATACCGACACACATCGCGTTGACGAGCGGATTGCCCTCATAGCTCTCGTCGAACATCACTTCGCCGCCCACCGTCGGAATTCCGATACAGTTACCGTACCCCGCAATGCCCGATACGACGTTCTCAAATAAATATTTCACGCGATCGTTGGTCAGCTTGCCGAAACGCAGGCTGTTCAATAAAGCAACCGGACGCGCGCCCATCGAGAAAATATCGCGGATAATGCCGCCCACGCCGGTAGCCGCGCCTTGATACGGCTCAACGGCCGACGGGTGGTTGTGGCTTTCGATCTTAAACACCACCGCCTGGTTGTCTCCGATATCCACGATACCGGCCCCTTCACCAGGTCCCATCAGGACTTTTGGTCCACTGGTCGGGAATTTTTTCAATACCACCTTGGAGTTTTTGTAGGAGCAGTGCTCCGACCACATGACGCTGAATACGCCGATCTCTACGTAATTCGGTTTCCGTCCGAGGAACCCGCAAATCTGTTCATACTCCGAGTCTGTAACGCCGAACTGCCTGTAAATCTGCTGCTCTGCAATTTGTTCCGCTGTTGGTTCCTTAGCCGATAGCTGCTGCGCCATGCTTCTCCCTCCAAGTGCTCAATATCGATGTAAACATCCTCCGTCCGTCCGCCGAGCCCAAGATCTCATGCACCGCACGCTCCGGGTGAGGCATCATGCCAAGCACGTTGCCCTCACGGTTGCAAATCCCTGCAATATCGTCCACCGAACCGTTCGGATTGCTGCCTGCTTCATATCGGAAAACGACCTGGTTATTGGCCTTCAGCTCAGCCAGCGTCGCCTCGTCGCAGTAGTAATTGCCTTCGCCGTGAGCGATCGGAATGTTGATCAGTTCGCCCTTATTGTATTCTTTGGTGAAGGGGGTATCCGTGTTTTCCACTTGCAGAAGTGCCGCGTGGCAGCGGAACTTCAAGGACCGGTTGCGCAGCATCGCGCCTGGAAGCAGCCCCGATTCGAGCAAGATTTGGAATCCGTTGCAAATGCCGAGTATATATTTGCCTAGCGCCGCGGCTTGAACCAAAGCGTTCATCACAGGAGCAAACCGTGCGATAGCGCCTGTACGCAAATAATCGCCATAGGAAAAGCCCCCGGGAAGGATGATGCAGTCATATTTCGACAAATCCGTCTCTGTATGCCATACATAATCCACAGGCTGTCCGATCGTATCCTCCACCGCTTTATAGCAGTCGATATCGCAGTTGGAGCCCGGAAATACCAGTACCGCAAAATTCATTGTTCGTGCTCCTCCTTTTATTAGGCCTGTACCAGCTCGAAACGGTAGTCCTCGATCACCGTGTTGGCCAACAATTTTTCACACATGGCCTTCAAACGCTCTTCCGCAGCCGCGCGGTCATCGGTGTTCAATTCCACTTCCAGATACTTGCCGATTCTTACTTTCTCCACCTCGTCAAAACCCATTGAATGGAGCGCGCCTTGAACGGCGGTTCCCTGAACATCTAGTACGCTTTGCTTGATTGTTACATACACGGTCGCTTTAAACATCGGATAAGTACCTCCTGCAAAATGTTTGTTCGTTCGATCTACCGCAGAGCGGCAATTACCCTTGCACCAAACGGTTATAAATATCGCGGTAACGCTTGGATGTTTCTTCCACTACATGCAGCGGCAAAGGATCCGGCTCGCTGTTCTTGTCCCAGCCTGTGCCTGCCAAATACGTGCGTACCGGCTCCTTATCCATGCCGTCGATCTCAATATCGAGCTCGTACTTTTCCTGCGCCCAGAATCGGGAGGAGTCCGGAGTAAAAATTTCATCAATTAATATAATTTCGCCGTCAATAAGTCCAAACTCAAATTTCGTATCCGCCAAAATGATGCCGCGCTCGGCACAAATCGCATGAGCAAACTCGTACAGCCGGATGCTCTTTTCCTGCAGCTGTTCCGTGAGCTCCGCTCCAACCAGTTCTTTCATCCGCTCGATGGAAATGTCTTCGTCATGTCCGACATCGTTCTTTGCAGCAGGGGTGAAAATCGGTTGGGGAAACCGCTCGTTTTTCCGCATTCCTGCCGGAAGCTTATGTCCGTTCACCTCGCCTGTCTGCTGATACTGGCGCCAGCCGCCGCCCGTAATATACCCACGGACCACGCATTCGATATCGATCCGCTCTGCTTTGCGCGTAACCATAAAGCGGTCCTTCATCACCTCGCGGTCCGTAATCAGATCGCCGAGCTTATCCACATCCCCATGAACCATATGATTCGGCTGTATCGAAGCCGTCCGCTCAAACCAGAACTTGCTCAAGCTGTTCAGTACGTTGCCCTTGTCCGGCACGGCCGGGCTGAGCACCCAGTCGAATGCCGAGATCCGGTCGGTGACCGCAATCAGATAGTGTTCGCCGAGATCGTACAGTTCCCGCACCTTGCCCTTATACAGCAGCGGAGCCTTCACATAGGCTTCCGCGCTTGAAATGGCCGTTGTCGCAGCGCTCATCGTCCTCCTGGCCTCCCCTTTATCAGCTCAAGCCCAAACGCTTGAAAATCGTATCCACATGCTTTAAATGCCAGCTCGGATCAAATGCATCCTCGATCTCTTCCAAGCTCAAAACTTCCCGTACCGCCGGCGTATTCTCAATAATTTCGCGGAACGAGCGCTGCTCTTCCCACGCCTGCATCGCTCGCGGCTGAACCGTATCGTATGCCTGCTCGCGGCTGAAGCCCTCGTCGATCAGCTTTGTCATTACGCGACCGGAGAAAGGTACGCCGTATGTGCTTTGCATGTTGCGCTTCATATTTTCCGGGAACACCGTCAAGTTTTTCACGATGTTGCCCAAACGGTTCAGCATATAGTTAAGCAAAATCGTCGCATCCGGTAAAATAATACGTTCCACGGACGAATGGGAAATATCTCTCTCATGCCACAGCGTAACGTTCTCGTATGCGGACACCATATGACCGCGGATCACACGCGCCAAACCGGAGATGCTTTCGCAGCCGATCGGATTGCGTTTGTGCGGCATAGCCGACGAGCCCTTCTGTCCCTTGGCGAACGGCTCCTCCACCTCGCGGAACTCGCTCTTTTGCAGCGCGCGGATTTCCGTCGCAAATTTGTCCAGCGAAGTCGCGATCAAAGCGAGCGTAGCCATATACTCAGCGTGGCGGTCGCGCTGCAGCGTCTGCGTCGAGATCGGTGCGGGCTTCGTGCCGAGCTTGCCGCACACGTATTCCTCTACGAACGGGTCGATGTTGGCGTATGTGCCTACGGCGCCGGAGATTTTACCGTACTGTACGCCGTCGGCAGCATAGCGGAACCGCTCCAGATTGCGTTTCATTTCCTCATACCAGAGCGCCATTTTCAAGCCGAAGGTCGTAGGCTCGGCATGTACGCCATGCGTCCGTCCCATCATCGGCGTATGTTTATAAGCGATGGCTTTGTCACGAACAATATCGATGAAGTTTATGATGTCCCGTTCCAGAATTTCGTTGGCTTGCTTGAGCAAATAACCGAGAGCCGTATCCACCACGTCCGTCGAGGTCAGACCGTAATGCACCCATTTGCGTTCAGGTCCCAACGTTTCGGATACCGCACGGGTGAACGCAATGACGTCGTGGCGGGTTTCCTGTTCAATTTCGTAGATGCGCTCAATATTAAAGCTTGCCTTTTTGCGCAGCTCGACAACATCTTCCTTCGGAATGACGCCCAACTCGGACCAGGCTTCACAAGAAAGCAGCTCCACTTCCAGCCAAGCCTTGAATTTGTTTTCTTCCGTCCAAATAGCACCCATTTCGGGTCTTGTATAGCGATTGATCATTGGTTCCCCATCCTTCGTTTAATTCTTTTCTATAGATTCCCAAATATGTGAAGCCTCTATCCAATGAAATGCCGCTTCCACCGTTTCGGACAGCAGATTGACGTGTCCCATTTTCCTTCCTGTTTTGGCTTCATGCTTACCGTACAAGTGGAGCTTCGCCGTCACGCCGGGCACAACCCGCTCCGATTCCGGATTCACGATCCAATCCAGCAACGGCTGTACGTGCTCGCCCAATACGTTAACCATCACTACAGAAGAGAGCAGCGCCGTATCGCCCAGCGGAAGGTTGCATATCGCCCGGATATGCTGCTCGAATTGCGATGTCCGGCACGCTTCCATCGTATAATGACCGGAGTTATGCGGACGCGGCGCAAGCTCGTTGACGTACAGCTCTCCATCGGCCGTCAGAAACATCTCTACTGCAATCAGACCGATCACATCGAGCTCTTCGGCAATTTGCCGCGCCATCGCTTCCGCCTTCTTCAACACGGCTTCCGGCGCACGAGCCGGAACAATGGACAGATGCAAAATATTGTTCACATGCACGTTCTCGGCCGGCGGAAATACCTTGACTTCCCCCCGCGGGCTTCTGGCCGCAATCACGGATATTTCTTTCTCAAACCGGATAAACTGCTCAAGTACCAGCTCCGTTTTGGCCTTGCTCAAAGCGTCATAAGCCTCCTGCACTTCTTCCAGCGAACGGATGATCCATTGGCCCTTGCCGTCATAGCCGCCCGTTGCCGTTTTGAGCACGCAGGGGGTTCCAAACCGCCGTACCGCTTCACGCAGCTCCTCTTCATTTTTGATCTCCGTATAAGGTGCTACCTTGACTCCGGCAGCTTCAATCGCCCGTTTCTCGCGCAGCCGATGCTGCGTGGTGTAAAGCAATCGGCTGCCCTGCGGCACATACGATTCGGCCATCAACAGGGAAGTCACTCCCGCATCCACGTTCTCGAATTCATACGTAATGACATCCGACTGTTCCGCTAACTGCCTTGCCGCCGCCGCATCGTAATATTCTGCAACGATCTGGCGATCGGCCACCTGTCCGCAGGGCGCATCCGGCATCGGATCCAACGTAACAAAGTGGTAGCCCATCGCGCGTCCGGCCAAAGCCAGCATCCGGCCAAGCTGCCCGCCTCCAAGGATGCCTATGGTTGCCCCTGGTGCATGCACCCGATCAGGATTGTACGCCTTGCTTGCCATATTCTCTTGCGTCATTCCAGCACGCTCTTTTCCACTACCGTCTTTGCGATGCGCTCGCGCCGTTGCGTTATTTTCCGCTGCAGCTCCGGATCGAATGCCCCAAGCATCTGCGCTGCGAGAAGACCGGCATTCGTCGCCCCGGCATGTCCGATGGCCACCGTAGCGACGGGAACGCCGCCAGGCATCTGTACGATGGACAGCAGAGAATCCAGACCGTTCAATGTGGACGTTTTGACCGGAACGCCGATCACAGGCAGTACTGTCTTGGAGGCTACCATACCCGGCAGATGCGCGGCTCCGCCCGCGCCCGCAATAATCACCTTCAGCCCCCGCTCTTGTGCCGACGCTGCATATTCGAACATCAGGTCAGGCGTTCTGTGTGCCGAAACGACTTTTTTTTCATAGGGCACACCCAGTTCCTCCAGCACGCCGCATGCATGCTTCATCGTCTCCCAGTCCGATTGACTGCCCATAATGACTCCTACAAGAACTGACATCCGTAAACCTCCATGTCGTTTATCATCTGGCTGATATAAAAACAAAAACGTCCTTTTGATAGACGCTGGACCGCTAATGCACAGTCTATCGGCAGGACGACAAGAAATATCCACAAGCGAAAGCTAAGGCCATTGCACCGCAGTGCAGACCTTCTATACTATCGCTCACTCGTAGTCCAAAAATTTAAGGTTTTCGGGTAGAAACTTTCGGGCCTTATTCCCGATGATATACGAGAGATTATTCGACTATTTCCGAATGATTATCCATTCGCTGATACGTTTTCAGTTTAACAGGCTTTAACACCGGATGTCAACTACAAAAGACGAACATTAACTAAAAAGACATAAATAATAGTTCGCATTTCGTACCCTATTCATTCAGATTTTTCCTGATAGTGGCATGTTTTATTTTTATATTCTTCAGTTCCTCGAGGCCGTCTTCGACTTCTGTCTTGGATAAATTGCCTGCAGCCAGCCGCTCTTCTTCGACAGAACGCCAGCGTTCGTACATGCGTATTCCTTCATCCAGCACCGTTATCCACTCCTCACGGAGATGTTCAGCCTCGTTTAGCTCGTCCAATAAATGAAATAAAACATCCTCGCTTTTGGCATATTGTCCGCAATCCTCATAATAAAAAACAAGCTTATGCATGGTATCCGTCGGCATAGACGCACGGTTCGCGAGAGCCAGCGCCGCATCGATCCGCTCTTTGAACATCCCGCCCAATTCATCCCGGGGATCCATCTCCCTGGCGGTGAGCAGCAAGTCCAGCGCCTTTAATCCGTCCTTAATTGCAGCAGCCGCGTGACCGCTCTCTTTCTGTGCAGCGCCCCGCGCGTTCAGCATATCTCCTAAAGCCAGCACTTTTCCTTGATCGACATGTCCGTCCTTGGAAAGCAGTGCGAGCAAATCCTTGGTAGATAAAGCGTGAATCAGCCTGGAATTAAGCCCTAACAATTGACGCATGGCCTGATTCAACAGTTCAAGGGCTTCCTGCAAACGTTGATTTTTCCTTGCGAACATTACTTTATGCAGCACTTCCGTCGTCTGCTCAATCAACCGCATGAGATAATCGCGTCTGTACATGATCTCTTCCCTTCAATTCTGGCCGTGTCGTTCTTTTTATTGTACAGGATTATTCAGCATGAGGAAAACCGGCGCTAGAAGCAATTCCATTATGAGGGAATGATTGGTTGATTTTGTGCATTGAACCGGAACATTATCCTATGTTAGGCTTTTAAAAGCCGAATCGTACAGCTTAATTATGTGTACGTACGGGGGACTAAGCACTTGGGGTGAATGCTTGCAGGCTGCACGGCTGCGCTAGGGAACAACCTCTTCCCGAACCCGACAACTAACCTCGGAGGCAAAAACAGGAGGGACGCATCATGAATTTTCGTTTCAAAAACATGCTCCTGGCATGTGTATTTGCCGTGCCTTCAGTTTTAACGGCATCTATACCCGCACATGCGCAGGAACCTGTACGCCTGGCTGATGACGTCAAGGTACAGGTAAACAAAAAGCTCGTGGCATTTCCGGATGCACAGCCTTTTGTGGATGAGAATCACAAACTTCAGGTCCCCGCGAGAGCGGTTACGGACAAGCTCGGGTACAAGCTTCAGTGGGAACAAGACGGTTCCCGATTCACCATTACAATACAGAGCAGCGACAAAACCGTTTCGCTGTCGACCGGTGACCGGAGCATGACGGTTAACGGAAAGCCGACTCAAATTACGGACCCGGCCAAGTTTGTAGACGGACGCGTGTATGTCCCTTTTCGGCTGATTTCCGATACTTTCGGAATCAAAACCCAATGGGACAAGATCAACCGGATCGCGATTCTCAGCACGGACGGCCAATATCATGCTCCCGCATGGTACCGGCCGGTGAACAAGGTTAGCAAGGTACCGAATTATTCCAAAGTGATCGTAGCCAAGGCTACGGCCTATACTGCTTCTGCCGATGAGAACGGCGGTTATGCGGGACTCGACTATATGGGCAACCCGCTGCGTCTGGGCACCATTGCCGTAGATCCGTCCGTGATCCCGCTCGGCTCTAAAGTGTATGTCGAGGGTTATACGTATGATGGTCTTCCTGCCGGCGGAATGTACGCCACGGCAACCGATACAGGAGGTGCGGTGAAAGGCAACCGCATAGACATTTTCCTGCCTGAGAGCAAAAATAAAGCAAGAATGTTCGGAATTCAACAAGTAAAAGTATATATTCTCGGTTCATGATCTTATTTGATTCTCATCCATAGCACGAAGCGGCCGTCTCTCCATCGAGGCGGCTGCTTTTTTTTGGCTGCCGGACTTGCCGCATACTTTTGTTCTGACGTCCAAAACCTAAGATGGTCATGTCAGAACGGAGGTCGATTCGTTATGCATCGCCGTATATGTAGGTTCATGATTGCTTTGGTGGTCCTGTTTCTTACCGGCGCCGCTCCCTCAAACAGCGAGGTCGTATGGAACGTCGAGACGGATCAGAAGCTGATCGCACTTACGTTTGATGATGGACCGAATCCGGTGTATACGCCGCAGATTTTGGATTTGCTGAATCAATACGGGGCTAAAGGCACTTTTTTCGTTATTGGCAAACGCGTGCAGATGTACCCTGCCATTGCCATCCGCGAGGTAAACGAGGGACATGAAATCGCCAATCATACGTTCGATCATCATTACTTGAAAAACTTTCCCCCCGAACGTCTCGTAGAAGAAATCCGCCAAACCCAGGAGGTTATATTCGATATCACAGAACAAATGCCGCACGTTTTCCGTCCCCCTGGAGGTTTTTACAATGATGCCCTGCTTCAATCTGTCAAAAAGGATCAACTTACGGTCGTGATGTGGTCTTGGTATCAGGATACGCAGGATTGGAAAAAGCCGGGCGTAGACAAAATTGTCCGCCAGGTTCTGGACAATGCCCACAACGGCGATATTGTGCTGTTCCACGATCTTCAAGGGGACTGCACCCAGACCGTAGAGGCTCTTAAACAAATTTTACCCGAGCTGACGCGGCGGGGTTATCAGTTCGTCACCGTATCGGATTTGATTGCCAAAACACGCAAATAAACCGTTTATCTTCAAAAGATGTGATCATGGTGCGGTCGGGATGTCCTATGATATAATCAATTGGAATTCAATAAGCTATGTTATGAGGGATATCATGCTTTCTTTTGAAGAAAAACGTGCCGTTGTGGAATCGTTCCCGGAGTTGGAACGTAAAAATGTATCCTTGGGCCGGATCAATTATCATTATGAAAAAAGCGCCCATGACAAAAAGATTGTGGTTTATCATCTGCATCCGAACGGTAACGGTTTTGTTTATGCCGGTCTTCTGTATGGTTACGATCAGGATGACAAAGGCTTGGTCAATATTCGTGATTTCTCCAAGGAACAGCTTCATGCGATCATAGAGGCCTCCATCCGCTCTCTCTCCCCGAGAACAACAGAGGAACAGGCGATTATTGGAGATGCAAAAGAAGAAAGATGGATCGGTCCGGATAACCATACGCTTGTGCTGCTGGAAGAAGACGAAATGTGGTATGTGTACTCGGGACTTCATCTGGAGTCCGCTTTTGACACCTATGATGAGGCGATCGAATATCTACACGATGAAGGATTTTCACGTATGTAGCTTTATCGCTTAGGGTTTCTGGACCACGCTTGGTGTTCAAATGAAGGCACCTCACTCTTGGTTGGGATGGGGTGCCTTTGCCTTTGTTTTTTGTATCATCTACTTGTTCAGGATCATGGGAAAGGAGCGGCGCCGCATGGTTTTCAGAGAGCAACACGCTTACTTGAGGAGTATCGAGCTGTTAAGGGACCGGATTCCCTCATTTACAGCATACCCGTTTAATCTTCCTTCCTTGCGCGAACTCACCTCTTTGCCTTTGCACCCCAAAGTAACCTATATTATAGGCGAGAACGGAATGGGAAAATCCACACTGCTTGAAGCGGCGGCTATCGCATGGGGATTTAATCCGGAGGGCGGCAGTCTCCATTTTACATTTTCTACCCGTTCATCGCATTCCGAGCTGCACCGCTATATCCGTTTGGTACGCGGAGTCCGTAAACCGAAAGACGGCTTCTTTTTCCGCGCCGAAACCTATTACAACCTGGCAACGAACATTGATGAAATGGATCGTGAGCAGTCCTCGGCCCCCCCTATCATACGGTCATATGGCGGCAAATCACTGCACGAGCAATCCCATGGAGAATCGTTCTTCGCGGCTTTCCTTCACCGTTTCGGAGGGAATGGCCTTTACATTTTGGATGAGCCCGAGGCGGCCTTGTCTCCTTTTAAGCAGCTGTCCATGCTGGCCCGTATTCACGCTTTAGTGAATCGAAACTCCCAGTTTATTATTTCTACTCATTCTCCCATTTTAATGGGATATCCCGACGCTCTGATGTACAATCTTACGGACAAGGGCATTGAACAGATAACTCTGGAAGAAACCGATCATTATATCATTATGAAACAGTTCCTGCTAAACCGGGAACGGATGCTGAAGGAATTGTTCGCAGATGTGGAATAATCATAAAAGACCAATAGCAGGAGCAGGCATCCTTGTGCTTCCGCCGGATCCCTGCTCTTTCTCTAATGCCTGTAACCGATCCATGAGGTCAGATTGGCTTTCCGTTCTTCTTCACATCCAACTTCCCGCTTCGGTTATCAACGGCTCCCGGCTGATTACCTACAGGAGGATCGATTTGTACGGCCTCATTCGTTGTCCGCGTATGATGCAGGTCGGTTGCTCCCGCGGCATGGGTTCCTAATTCGGCCAGTTCTTCATTTTCGTTGTTATTTTGCACTTTGCTCATGAACTATTCCTCCTTGAGGTGTGGTTTGTGAATTTACGCTTTCCTTCGACGTAGCTTCCGAGCTTTTTGGAGTATTCGAATCTAGATCCGTCATCTCCATATATCAGCTTTCTTGCTGGATATCATTACAGCTCTAAAGTTGCAAATCTTCAGTTAGTATGCAGTCTGTTTGCCCTGATTCATTCAACCTTTACCAATAAAGGGAATATCGGAATGTTATGTATGTTAAAATCCAATTTACATCGAGGGAGGCTTCCATGTATAAGCGTAATATTATCCTGAAGTACAAAAAGCCTGCAAGTCATTTAATATGACTTGCAGGCTTTTTGAATACATTTGCTTGGCGACGTTCTACTCTCCCAGGACCCTGCGGTCCAAGTACCATCGACGCTGGAAGGCTTAACGGTCGTGTTCGGTATGGGTACGCGTGGTTCCCTTCCGCCATCATCACCAAACGTATTGATGTTTCTGCCAGGAAACATCGCATTTTCACTTTCAAGGCGGCTTGCGCCCTGAAAACTGGATCGAAACCAAGCCGCTGATCATCTTCATGTGCTTTTTGGATAAGCCCTCGACCGATTAGTATTCGTCAGCTCCACACGTTGCCGTG
>NZ_JALJRM010000039.1:0-38960 GCF_024519685.1 Paenibacillus sp. Pae15
GGTTTAGAGACTTGCGTTGGGTGTAGATGGAACTAATCTTGTTCAGCAAGCCCTATTATATCTTAATTCGGCTAACACTACTGCAACTAGTACCGTGACAAAAATGTAAGCTCGCCAGTAGAAAAACGTAAGTTCAGCGTAAGGATAACTAGTCACCGGCATGGTACGATGGAAATTGAAAAAGGGAAAGCAGGGAGGAAAGATACAGTGGAAACGGTTATTGAAATAAAAGCGTTAACGAAAAGTTATGGGAATAAAGGGAACGTCGTGCCGGTGCTTCACGGGATCGATATGTGCATAGGCGAAGGAGAATTTGTCGGCATTATGGGGCCATCGGGCTCCGGGAAGACAACACTGCTTCATATGGCCGCCACCATCGATGAACCGACCTCCGGCAGCATCGTGATCGACGGGGAAAACGTTCTTCAAATGAACGAGGCGCAGTTATCGGCTTTTCGGCGATCCAAGCTAGGATTCATTTTTCAAGACTATAATTTGCTGGATACGTTGACGGTCAAGGAAAACATTCTGCTCCCCCTCGCGTTGTCCGGTATATCGGTCGACGAATTGGAGAACAGAGTGTCTGCCATTGCGGAACGATTTAACATCAAGCATATTCTAGAAAAATACCCTTACCAAATCTCCGGAGGTCAGAAACAGCGAACTGCTGCCTGCCGTGCCATTGTGACGCGTCCGCGACTGATTCTGGCCGACGAACCGACGGGAGCGCTGGATTCTAAAGCTGCGGCCAGCCTGCTAGAGGCGCTAAATGAACTGAACGAACAAGAGCATGCGACCATTCTGATGGTGACTCATGATGCATTAGCGGCAAGCTACTGCAGTCGAGTTCTCTTTCTAAAAGACGGTGTCATTTTTGCCGAGATCGTCAAAGGAACGACACCGCGACAAGCATTCTTTAAAAAGATACTGGATGTGTTGACGGTGCTTGGAGGGCGTACGGATGACGTTATTTGAGTTGGCCAAGAAAAATATAAAAGGTAATCTTCGCAACTATTTCATATATTTATTTTCCATGTTCGCAAGCGTCGCCATATTTTATGTCTTTGCTTCACTACAATATAGTACGCAGGTAGTCGAGGCTGTCGAATCTTCAGATAGCATGCAATCTGTGTTCATGGTTGGATCAATCATCCTGGTATTGTTTGTATCCGTCTTTATGATGTACTCTGGCCAATTTTTTACCCACAAACGAAAAAAAGAAGCCGGGCTATATGCTTTATTAGGTTTTCCAAAAAAAACAATCGGCCGGATGCTGTTCTATGAAAATATGATAATTGGAGCCGGCGTCCTAGTTCTCGGTATTGTGGCCGGTACGCTATTGTCGAAGCTGTTTGCCATGATTTTAATGCGCTTATTGGGAGTAGCTGTCGATGTCGGAATCACGTTCTCCCTTCCTGCGGTGCTTACCACTGTGGTTGTATTTCTTATACTAATTACAATAACTTCTGTACAAGCTTATCGATTGGTCTATCGATTCAAGCTTATCGAATTGTTCCGCGCAGAGCAGGAAGGGGAGCAGGAACCGAGCGCCTCGATCGTTCACGCTGCCGCAGCAATCGTGTTGCTCATCGTCGGCTACGGATTCGGACTTCAGAATTTCGAAAACAATGAACAGATCTTTACTAACCTGGGCGTCATGACCGTCGGCATCATCGCAGGGACTTTCTTGCTTTTCTCATCGCTCGTTATATTTCTGCTAAAGTATGCCAAGCGGCGGAAGCACCATTATTACAAGGGCATGAACCTAATCATGATTTCCAACCTGGTGTACCGAATGAAAGGGAATGCACGCACGCTAAGCGTCATTACCATCTTGTCCGCAATCGCACTATGCGCCTTCAGTTTCGGTTTCAGCACTTACTACGCTTACGAGCACACGGCACGTGTAACGGCACCTTTTAGTTACATGCATATTGCACAGGATGACGAAGTCGATCAAAAGGTCGAGGAGATCATACGTGGCGACGATGCGCATCCCGTGAAAGCCAAGATGTCGATTCCGGTCATTCATCTGAGCGGCGAAGCGTCAAGCGACGATATCTTGTCTGATCGTGAGCGCAAGGCAGCCGAGCATCCGGTGAAAGTGATATCGGTCAGCGCATATAATCGTGTAGCGGATGTGCTGCGTCTTGGTCGGTTAACGCTGAACGAATCAGACCATGTGATTGCGATTCGCCCCATGTATACGGATTACGAATGGGGGGATTATGATGGAGAAACCATCACCCTTGATTTGCCCAATGGGAGCGTGAGCTTAACTTTCGCAGGCATGACGATTGAACGTGTTCTCAATTGGCATTATCCGGATATTATGGTCGTCGTTGCGGATGATACATTTCGCAAGCTGGAAGCGCAAGTTACTACCGAGCAATATGTTGGTTACATCGTTGAGGACCAGAAGAATACGAAGGCGACCGCTGATGCGCTTGCAGCTATACAGACATCAGAAATGAAGCTGTCGACCTATTATTCCGTGTATCGCCTCGGCATCGAGAATGCAGCTTTTAATGTTTTCATTCTAGGGTTTTTGGGTGTGATGTTCCTTCTAGCAACGGGAAGTATCCTATACTTTAAACAGTTGACGGAGGCGACGAACGATCGTTCTCGCTATGAGATATTGAAAAAAATCGGCGTGAGCCACAAGGAAATCGCCGCTACGATCCTGAAACAGAACGCACTGATCTTCTTGTTACCGCTGTTGGTCGGCCTCGGTCATTATTTGATTATCTTTAACTGGCTGCGGAAGCTCTTCGGAGGAATGGGTGGTATAAATCTCCTGCTTCCAATATTGGTTTGCGTTGGATTGTTTATGGTGATCTATATGACATATTACATGATCACAGTAAATTCTATCATAAAGTTTATCAACGGGGAGTCTGCTCGTAAGGTTAGGTTCGCCATGTTCGCCTCAGCAGCCGTAATGGTTGCGGCCGTTAGCCTGTTCATCTTGGCTGAACCGCCAGTACAATACGACGAACCGCATACCGGTGAACGGATTCACATCACGTTACCTGAGCCGACTGGCGAGATGCCAGTGGGCGTGACGGAGCTCCACTTGACAGATATCGACCGAGCCGATCCTTGGGTAAAGGATCGAAAGCGGGAGCTTATGATCAGCATCTGGTACCCGGCCACCCGAGAGGTTGGCCAGAAAGCCAAATATATGCCGCCAAACGCAGCTGCATTTTACGACGAAACCGTCATGCCGACAATCGGAGTAGAGCCCGGCCGAATCGATCTATCCAACATCGGCGTTCATGCTTCGCTGAACGCACCCGCAGAGCACGGAGAGAAGGGCTGGCCTGTCATCATTTATTCTCCGGGCGGATCTGTTCCGAGAAGTCTAGGTACGATTAACGTTCAGGAATTGGCCAATACTGGCTATGTCGTTGTGACCATTGACCACACATATGAGACAATGGTCGTAGAGTTTCCCGACGGGAGAATAGAGACCGAGCAATTGCCTGATTTCGGGCCGAATACGGTACTGAAAATGATGAGCGTCAGGGTTGATGATGTCCGGTTTGTACTGGATCGACTGGAGGCGCTCAAGGAAGGGCAAAATCCCTTGGAAAAGGTTAGAAGAGTACAACACGACGTTCAAAGGGCGGACGTAAACTCCTTCACCCATACCCACTCCCTCGCCCTTTTGTAACCTGAATGAGCCGCCTGCAGTCATTAAGCCCATGCGCGCTTCACTTCTGCGCGAGAGCATACAAAAAAATGAAAGCGTGTATGAAGTACAAATGCGTTACTACCGATGTGCAGACTTGAAGGTTGCCCACTTAAGGAGCGTTGCAGCAAAGCGCAAGGGAATCGCGAGATTAAAGTGAGAAATGACTTATCTTGGCTAAAAGGCAAAAGCACGTGAAGAACTTCAGAGCGAGGAAGGTCGTGAACTTTCCGTCCGGCGCATGATCGAGGTGGAAAGTGTAATTCGGTGAAATGAAGAACAACCGGGGATTCCGGCGTTTCTTGCTTCAAAATTTGCGGAAGTAAGCCAAGAGGTCGGATCAGACTTACCAAGAATACTAGAAGTTAATGGCCGCCCTGCTGGATGAAGCAAAAGCGAATAACACAATAAATCTGGAACATGATTTGCGAAGACCGACCGATCACATTCATGACTCGCCAAATACTTCAGAAACTAATCGCTGGGTGAAGATATTGCCTTGAATTCTACATGCCTTGCGATGCTTAGCTCTTGTGTGTAATGCGGACGTCTATAAGTCGGATCACCGGTTCAAACCCTGCATCAAGTAAGCATGAGCGGCGTGTATCATGCAGGGGAGCGGAAGTTTCCATTGTTCCGACCGATTGTTCCAATGATTTTGTTGTGATAAACGTATGAGACATATCATGTTCTCCTCTGCGTGGAGTGGTTGGTCAGAGAGTCAAGGGTGTCTCTTTTTACATTTCATAGAACTGAATTTGGGCAAGTAAAGTTAATCAAGCTAAGGGGTGGGGGTTTCATGAAACAGGCAAGTAGGTTATAGTGACAAGTGGAAAAATAGAGTGGAGGAGTTAAGCATGGTCAAACAACGCAAAATTTTACTAACCGCAACTATTGTCTATACCATTATTGTACTTTATTTTATGTTCTTCGCTTTCGGCAGAGGAGAGGCTTCGGAGCAAATTTCCAGCTACACCTTTATTTTCATGCCCGAGAACTTTATTAGTTTGCCGTCTCCAGCTGATCTCCTGCATCCCAACCTAATGAGTATGGTGGCTTTCGGGAACACTATTGCGTTTATTCCTTTCGGTATATTGATTCCATGGCTATACCGGGTCAGCTTTGTCCGGTTCATCATCTTATTCTTCATCGCGATTCTTGTGCTGGAAACGATCCAGGCCCTTACATTCCTGGGCAGCTTCGATATCAACGACGCTCTTCAGAATTCGATTGGAGCAGCCCTCGGTTTTGGGGCGTACAAGCTTGGTTTCCGTTACCGGAGCCTCGGGCGCAATCTGGTGGCAACGGCTATATCGGGTATGGTTCTTTTTATAGCTTTATGGGGATTAGGGGCGGCGGTAGACAAAATAACAACTAAAGTAGAGGGTCCGTTTGTGGCGATCACTGAATGGACGGACAACTCGGGCAATTCATCCACCGGAGACAAACCGGACAGTATTCAAATCAACGGACAGAAGATACCGCTCCGCTATAACCTATATGGCGCTGAAGGCGGAGATTCCAGAACGTTCACGTACAAGTCTGAGGGACAGACGATTTTCTCCTTCGATTACGGATGCCCCGAACCAACGGATTATTCCGGTAGTATCAGTGTTACTCGGGATGACAGGGAGATCATGAGCAGTTCTGGAGAACTTCAGCGTACTCATCCTGATCTGTTCCCTTCGCTATTCAAGATTCCGCTTGAGCCGGGGGATGAGCTGAAGATCACGATTAAGGGCGACATGAAAGCATGGGATGTCGGGTATACGCGGATGCAGTATTTCTGGAACTAAGTGCTTAAAGGGATTTCGCCGCCATTTTATCATGAATAACACCTAGCGTTTGGGTTTTCAAGCGCTTTTTTTACTTTTGAGATCGGGATTTTCAGAAACCTGGTTATAACCTAGGCTGGTTGGTTGTCCAATTGGGTATTTTAAAGGAGCTGAAGGTCTGGAGAACGATCGGCTCCTCCGCTTACCGAGTATATCGCTATGAAGGGAAGCTCAATCTCTTGGAAAATGCCGCCCTGCTCCTATGTTGGAAAGAGGGAGATGGCTTTGAATCTAAGCTGATGAAGGCCTTTCTGAGCACGGATATTTCACTGAGCAATGAAGAGATTCTATGCTATTACAGCAAACGTTGGGACATTGAAACGTATTTTCGAACTGCGAAAGTACAACCGGCCATGGATCGTTACCAGGTTCGATCTACTCAGGCGATTGATCGTTACTTGACCCTGCTCATGTTTTCTACGTTATATTACCAGTATGACAGCCAAGGAAGTTTAAACGATGGGTTACATCACTACCGTATCCAGAAAAAGCACGACATGATTGAATATATTTACAACCAAGCCAAAAGTGAGGCAACATTAGACCAAATTAAAACATGGCTAAGCGTTGCATAGGGATACTGTCAGCTCTTAAAACTTACAAATTATTGAAGCGATTATTGGCAGGTACAGTTAAAGAAAATACAAGAGTGAAATCCCGTGTAAAAAAGAAAACGCTCTTTTTGTGTTAATGGCGATAAAAAATGGCTATTCAGACCTCGCTGCGGCATCTATTGATTTGAAAATCTCCGTTGTTACCTTATGGATCATCTTTACATCTTCGCTCTTCTTCCCTAATAGAAATTGATAGTGGACCTCAAGGACAGTTCTGGTCTCAAATTCCTGAGAATCTGGATCGATTTCTCGAAAATCTAAAAGATTTCCTGGCTTTATGTTAAGAGCGTCCATGATTTTTTCCAATGAATCAATAGATAGATTTCTTTTTCCAAGTTCAACTTCGGTTAAATATGAGGTTTGTTGCCCTGTTATTTGGCTTAATTGAAGTAAGGTCAGATTTTTTTTATTACGTATGCTACGAATTTTTTCACCGATCAGTTTTTTTAAATCAGACATCGATTTACAACCTCCCTGCTTATCCTAAGGGTAAGTGTTTCAATCGGAAAAATACATAACATTATAAGTTAAATATATTGACTCAATTGGGACTGCGTATTAGTGAGTTGATCACTATTTATAGCGCCTCAATCAAGCAAGTAGGCGGCGATACGATGCTAATTTATTCAACTGGAAAGTTGAGTCCCGAACCAGTAGAGGTTTCAAAGCCAGCGAATCAACTAGTAGTATACGCATTGGATAAAATCAAAGAATATGCAGTGCCGTTACAAAAGGAATCAGGGCTTCCATATTTGTTCCTGTCAAGAAATAGAAGCAAAAAAGGCTACCCGGTTGGATTGGCTTCGCATTCAAATTGGAATAAGAATCATTTGCGACCATGGATTAAACAGCATAATATCCGAGATAAGAACAACGAATTAATTGATTTTACTAGCCATACATTCCGTCATGTATTTGCAAGCTACGCATTAAAGGGTGGGGCATCGATAGAGGTGGCGTTACAGCATATTTGCCATCCTCCCACCTAAACCTTGTGGAACCTTTGTAACCGTCAAGTCCTTTTGATTTTCAAAAAATTAATAGTAAACATTACGAAGTGGTTGACATATAAAAGTAGTCGCTGTTACAATATGCATGAGTTAATCGTAATGATTACGATTAACATCATTTTGAGTGAAGTGTTGTATGAATCAAAAGACAGGAGGTTCAAAGTGATGCATGCATACAAGCGGCAAAATTTACTTCGCCAATGGAGCGGAGGACTGCTAGCAGGAGTTATGTTCGTATCCGGTTGTGCAGCGCCGTCCAATCCTGCGAGCGACAATAATCGTGATGCATTGGAGTTATCGCCGTCAGCGGAGTCTAGATCTGTATCTGTTCATGATGGGGAGGAAGAAAAGGCGTCGTTTCTCACGTTCGAAGACGACACTGGAAGGGAGATTCGGCTGCCTGAGCAACCACAGCGCATCATCGTCCTATCGCCGCAGCTATTGGATTTGCTTTATTCGGTTGACGGTCACGCCATTGCCCACGCCACATCACCGGGTGGAACGGTGCCGGATGAGGCGGAGCGAATCGAAGAAGTCGGGGGAATGACGACCGTCAATACGGAGAAGCTACTTGCTTTAAAGCCTGATCTCGTGATCGGCTCTGTGGTGTTTCACCGTGAGTTAACGGCGATTTTGGATGCGAGTAACGTGCCGTTCGCCCTGTTCAATCTGAGTACATATGCGGACTTGAAGCAAAAAGCGGTGTTGTTCGGTCAGCTCTCCGGGACGGAAAACAAAGCTAGGGAAGCACTTGCCGATTTGGATCAGGAAATTCGTGAATGGACTGCCCGGGTACCGGCCAGTGATGCACCAACTTTCATCATGCTGAACGTGACCCCTAACAGCCTTTCTGTGCAGCGGCAAGATACCGTCGGAATCGAGGTCGCAACTATGCTGCATATGAACAATTTGGCGGAAACATGGGAAGCAGCAAGCGACAGTCCGTCGACTGCACCATTTAGTCTGGAAAAAATCGTCGAGCTAAATCCGGATTATGTTTTTATTCTGATCCACGGGGCGCGAGAAGATGGGGAGAAGAAAATTCAATCCGATCTGGCCAGCCAACCTGCATGGACATCGCTGCGTGCTGTGAAGGAAAACCGTATGATCATCTTGCCGTCTGATCGGTTTCTCTCAAACCCGGGATTTCGATTAAGTGAATCGGTCGAATATTTGGCTAAACTTGTTTATCCGAATACATATGAGAATGGTCATTAATGCTTTCCGTGTTCCGATGTCCAAAGGCGTTCTAGTCATTGTCGCTTTGACGGCTGCGGTAATCCTCGCTACTGGATTCAGCATCGGTACCGGAGCAGTCCGCATTTCTTTTTCAAAGATTTGGTTATATGTCTTTCACGGTTATGACGGTCCAATGAAGGAAATTGTGTGGAACATTCGGCTGCCTCGCACGTTAGTGGGCATGCTCGTTGGCGCTAATCTGGCACTGTCCGGTGCACTCTTGCAAGGCGTGATGCGGAACTCGCTGGCAGATCCGCACATCATCGGCGTGTCATCTGGAGCAGGATTATTCGGCATCATCGTTCTCATTTTATTTCCACATCTATGGTCGATGCTGACACCTATCGCTTTTCTTGGCGCTTCCGGAGCTGCCGCCATCATTTATTTACTTGCCTGGAAGGACGGTGTACAGCCGGTGCGCCTAATACTTGCAGGCGTGGCCGTGTCCGCCTTTCTCGGCTCTGGCATCTCCGCATTGTTAATTTTCTTCAGCGATCGGGTGAACGGTGCCCTCGTGTTTATGGTTGGCGGCTTGTCCGCCAAAAGCTGGCCAGAGCTTGAAATCATTCTCCCTTATTCGCTCATTGGCATGAGCCTGGCGTTCATTGGCAGCTCGCATTTGAATATACTTGCCCTTGGCGATTCCAATGCACGCGGCCTCGGCTTGTCGGTGGAAGCAGCTCGCTTCTTCCTGACGGCGCTCGCTACCTTGCTTGCCGCAAGCGCGGTCAGCGTCGTCGGCCTGCTCGGCTTCGTCGGTCTGATCGTTCCGCATTCAGCCCGCTTGCTGATCGGCAGTGATTATCGGTTCTTACTTCCTGCATCCGTGCTGCTTGGAGCGGCCGTTGTGACATTTTGCGATACACTCGCCCGCTTGATGTTTGCTCCTTTGGAGCTGCCGGTCGGCATTATGATGGGAGCTTTGGGGGCGCCGTTCTTTCTATATTTGCTAAGGAGGGAAGCGAGATGACGTTGTTACGCTTGGAAGACGTGTCCGTGAGGCTTCACAACCGTACGGTGCTGGATTCGCTGAATTGGCAGGTGGAGGTCGGAAAAATTTACAGCATTATCGGTCCGAATGGCAGCGGCAAAAGCACCTTGCTCAAAACTTGCGCCGGTCAATTAAAGCCTGCGCAAGGAAAGGTGCTCTTGCAAGGCAGACTGCTCGACAGCTATCCCCGTCGGCAGTTGGCACGGCATATGGCAATGCTTCAGCAAAGTCAAGCATCTCTGCCGGACGTGTCCGTGCGTTCGCTGGTCAGTTACGGACGTTTTCCTCATCAGCCTGTATGGGGCGCAAAGCGCAAGGAAGACGAGAAGATTGTCGAATGGGCCATGGCTCAGACCGGAACGCTACCCTTCGCGGAGCGAAAGCTGTCTAACTTATCCGGCGGAGAACGGCAACGCGTATGGATTGCCATGACCTTGGCACAGCAATCGGGGCTAATCTTATTAGATGAACCGACGACCTATCTCGATGTCAATCACCAGTGGGAGGTTATGGAGCTAGTCCACGATCTGAATCGCAAATATAGCATTACGATCGTCATGGTCCTGCACGATCTCAACCATGCTGCAGCTTGCTCCGATGAATTGTTGGTGATGCGAGCTGGCGAAATGTATGCCAGCGGACCGCCGGAGCAAGTCATCACCGATCGCATGCTGCGCGATGTGTTCGGTGTGAGAGGGAGCGTAGGAAGGGATGATCGAAGCGGTCGCATGCATTGCCATATCGAAGGGCTGCTTGAGGCGGTTGATTTCTCAGCTCAACCCGCAATCGCAGCAGTCAAATAACGAATGTCTAAAACATTTACAAAGGAGAGGATCAACATGGAGGGGAAAGCAGACGTATATCCGTTCGCGGCAATCGTCGGACAGGACTTGATGCGCAAAGGGCTGCTGCTTAATCTTGTCAATCGGAAGCTCGGCGGCATCTTGATCCGCGGGGAGAAAGGCACTGCCAAATCGACGGCCGTACGCGCGCTCGCGGACTTAATGCCGGAGCTTAGCGTCGTGAATTTGCCCGTACATGCTACGGAGGATCGCGTCGTCGGCACATTGGATATCGAGCATGCGATCCGGGAAGGAGAGAAAAAGTTCGAGCCGGGACTGTTAGCGAAGGCGCATGGACATATATTGTACGTGGATGAAATTAATTTGCTCGATGATGCGATCGTCGATGCGCTGCTCGACGCAGCAGCCATGGGAGTAAACACCGTTGAGCGAGAAGGCGTCTCTTACTCGCATCCGAGCCGCTTTATCTTGATCGGTACGATGAACCCGGAAGAAGGGGAGCTGCGGCCGCAGCTGCTGGATCGCTTCGCGCTTTCAGTAGAGGTGAATGGGGAACGAGATGTGGAAAGCCGAATGGAGGTCATTCGCCGGCGCCTAGCATTCGAAGCAGATCCAGCCGAGTTCCGCAGACGTTATGAGTCGCAACAACAAGAGCTGCGGGAACGGATAGAACGAGCGCGTCAGCTAATCGAGCAAATCAAACCGTCCGAGGAGTTACTGAAATGGACCGCCGCAGTCGGCATTCGGCTGAAGGTAGACGGTCATCGTGCGGATATCATGTTAATGAAAACCGCCATGGCGATGGCTGCATTCCAGGGAAGAACGCAGATTGTGGCAGACGATATGGTAGAAGCGGCGATGATGGTGATGCCGCATCGCATGCGCAAGCGGCCGTTCGAAGAGGGAGCATATGACCACGAGACGATACGCGAGCTGCTCGGCGACCTTCTGTCCGAGGTCACCCATGCAAGTTAAGCCTCACTTGTATCCGTTCTGTGCTGTAGTCGGTCAAGATCGTGCGCAAAAGGCGCTGCTGCTTCATGCGGTAAATCCGGGATTAAAGGGGGTGCTGCTGGCAGGCCCACCAGGAACGGCGAAGTCCACGCTCATCCATGGTGTTGCAGAGTTGCTGCCGGAACTTAACGTCATTAACATTCCTTTGAACGTTGATGAGGTGCGGCTTTGGGGCGACTGGGATATGGCAGCTGCTGTCCGCAGCGGCAAACGAACGTTTGTCCCCGGCTTGCTTGCAGCTGCAGACGGGCACATCGTCACGGTAGACAATGCACATATCATGCCCGAAAGGTTAATGAAAGCGATCCTGACTGCTGGCGACAATGTAGCGGGCGAGCCCGCGCATGGGCATGTCCGCAAGAACTCTGAGCGAAGAAGTGGCCGTGACAGTGCAGCATTCCGCCTGTTCGCAGCTATGAGTCCGGACGATGGGAGGCCGCTGCCGGCGATGTTTGATCGCTGCGGGCTATATGTGCGGCTGGAAACCTCGACGGACCTTGCGGAGCGAACGGACATCGCAAGTCGCTTGCTCGCCTTCGAACAAGATCCGGAGTCGTTTCGCCTAGCTTATGAATCGGAAACGAAGGAATTGAGAGCACGTATCGCAGCGGCTCAGACTCGGCTGCCTGCTGTACATATTGATGAAGAGCTACTGCATTTGGCTGCCGAAATCGCTGAGGAAGCTGGCTGTCTGGGACACCGCGCGGACATCCTGCTGATCGAAGCGGCCCGGACGATCGCAGCTTGGGAGGGTCTTAGAGAGACGACACAGGAGCATCTGCAGGAAGCAGCGGGCTTTGTGCTGCCGCACCGGATGCGTGCAGCATCTTACTCGGAAGAGTCGCGAGGGAAGTCGCCGGCAGACTTAGCGGATCAAGAGCCAACGAAGCATGATTCGAATGACGATCATCCATCACCAGGATCGCATCGCGATAAGGAAAGCCAAAGAGAAAACCAAGCGGAAGGAGAGAATCATGCGACAAACGGCGAGCAAGTTGACCGGTCACAATTCGCTTCGCCTGCACAACTTGGGGGCGACCACAACGGCGAAGCCGATAGTAGACAATCTCTTTCCTTAGAGGCGCGGGCTGTAGTGGAAGCCGTTGGACGGGAAATCGCTGTGCAGCCATTCGTCTTTACCCCGCCGCAGCCAATGAAGCAAGCGCAAACTGGGAAACGAAATCAAGCGTCAGTAGGAACGGTAAACGGTCGATATGTGCGGGCTGCGATGCCGCGCGGCCCTCTAAGAGACATTGCGTTTGATGCCACGCTTCGTATGGCGGCTCCCTTTCAGCTTATACGTAAGCAACAATTAAGTTCATATAACACGAACTTAAAGCTATGGATTGAGCCGAGTGATGTGCGTGTGAAGGTTAGGGAAAACAAGACAGGAACTGCTTTGCTATTCGTCGTCGATGCCAGCGGTTCGATGAATGCAAATAAGAGAATGAAGGCTGTCAAAGGTGCGGTATTGTCTTTACTTCGTGATGCGTACCGGCAGCGTGACCATGTGGGCTTGATTGCCTTTCGCGATCAACAAGCTGAATTGCTGCTCGGGTTGACACGCAGTGTAGAGCTCGCGGAACGCAAATTGAGGACGCTGCCAGCTGGCGGGAAAACGCCGCTAGGTATTGGACTGGAAAAGGGACTCATTGCGATTCGCCCTTTGTTAAATAGAAGAAGTGGACTCATCCCCGCGATGATCGTCATGACCGATGGAAAGGCGAACGTCAGCGCAGAAGCGGCAGGTGATCCATGGCAGGAAAGCCTGCAAGCTGCACAACGCATCGCAGCGGCTGGCATACGCACACTTGTGATCGATACAGAGGATGGTGTAGTACGATTCGGCTATGCCCGCAAGCTGGCGGAAGCGATGCAAGCGCGGTATTACCGGCTGGAAGAATTAGATGCCAATAACATTGAACGTGCTGTACGGACGTTGATCTAAAATAATGATTTATCGATTACGGAAAGGAGGATGGCGCGTTGAAGCTATCCATACTCACAAACGGGGAAACGACGTTGTCGCATTTGTCTGAAGCATATCAATTGCTTGATCAAAATCAGAAAAAACAGCTGCATCTGACCATCATCGATTTAGGGAGTCGGAAGATCGACGAGCTTGAGGACGTGGAAGCCACGCTTGTTGGAGCTGACCTGGTCATCTTCGATGCACATGGCGTCCGCCAGGACGTTGTCGAATGGTTGAGTAGCCTGCTAAGCAAAGGGACGGCTCATATCGTTCCGCTTGGTGGCAACTCCGCTGAGATCGCTTCGCTACTCAGGCTAGGCAGTCTGACCTTTGCAAATTTGCCTAGACAAGAAGGGCATACACAGGCGGCAACGTCCTTGTCGCTAGAAGGAATGGATGAGGGTAAGGCGGATTATGAACACTACGTTCGATTTACCGAATATTGGCGGGGCGGAGGCACAGCGAATATGCTCGGTCTGATTTGTCTGGCTGGCCGAGAATATGGCAGCTGTCACCTGTTGCCGGAGCCTAAGGATCCGGTATATGTTCGGGAGTTAACGATTATGGAGCCGAGCAGTCGCACGGTTTACTCGTCTGCAGCCAGCTACCGGCAAAGCAATCGCTACGACGAAGGTCGGCCGAATGTCGCGATTTTATATCTTGGGAATAGCAATCCGCTCGATACTGCGGAATGTATTGCGCAGCTTAAGGAACAATTGGAGGCTTTCGTGAACGTCATGCCGATCGCGTTTCCTTCAGTGATGAACATTCCACTCGACCGTCTGCACGAGTTGCTACTTGGCGAAGGTCACCAAGTCGACCTTATCGTGAACCTGCTGCCTTTCCGACTTGGGATTGGTCCCGGCGGAGGAAATCAAGACGGGGCTGTGCAGATGCTGGAACAGCTCGATGTGCCGATGCTGCATCCGCTATTGTTGAACAGTAGAACGGAACAAGAATGGAGACAGTCTGCGAGTGGACTTGAGCCATCTTTGCTGCTCGTTCAGGTCATGCTGCCGGAGCTTGACGGGAGCGTGGAGATGTTTCCGATAGCGGCACTGCAGGAAGACGGAGAAGACGCCGAGCTAAACGTTCCGCTAAAGCGGCTTGCACTTATACCTGAACGGACAAAACGCTTGACAGATCGCATCCGCCGCTGGCTTGCTCTGCGGAGCAAGCCCAATGCAGAGAAGAAGCTGGCGCTCATTGGCTACAATTATCCGCCAGGCGAAGGAACGGTGTTCGGCGGTTCCTTCTTGGATACATTCGAATCGATAGCACGTTTATTGAGCTGGCTGAAGCAGCAAGGATATCATACCGAGGAACTGTCAGCGGCGGAGCTGCGTGCCAGATTTATAGAGGGCGGTCTAGTCAATTCCGCAAAATGGTCTGATCCTCAAGCTCCGAGTCAGTTGATCCGTTATGCGGATCCCCATTTCACACAGAAGCTATCCGGCCGTTCATGGGGAGAAGAAGCGATAAGCCGCTGGGGTCAGCCGCCTGGTGACATCATGACGGACAACGGCTCCTTTCTCATACCCGGCTTAATGATCGGCCAAGTGTTTATCGGCCTGCAACCTTCACGCGGTATCCATGAGGATCCAGAGAAGTCGCTGCATGACCGTTCGTTACTACCTACGCATCAATATACTGCGTTTTATCATTGGATTCGTGAACAGTTTCAAGCGGATGCCATCGTCCATATCGGGACACACGGCACCTTAGAGTTTCAGCGGGGGAAAGAGGCCGCTCTGTCTGGGGACTGTGTACCGGACGATTTGCTCGGGGATTTGCCCAATTTGTACTACTATCACGTAGGGAATCCGTCCGAAGCGATGATCGCCAAGCGGCGCAGCCATGCCGTATTGATCGGCTATCAGGCTCCGCCCTTTACAGAAGCTGAGCTGTATGGCGAATGGCGTGAGCTGGAAGCCTTGCTGCACGAATATCGTGAAGCGAAGCAGCTCGCGCCGGAACGATGTGAGGCGATTCTACAAGAGCTGCAGGCGGTAGCGAAGTCGCTTGACTTCTCCGCGGAAACTGTAGAACACATGGAGGAGGAGCTTTATCGCATGCAGCATTCGCTCATCCCTAGTGGACTGCATGTGCTTGGCGACAGCTATTCACCTGAAGCCGCTTTGAACCATATGCAATACGTGCTTCGCCACGAGCGGGGGAAAATTCGATCCATTCGCGGACTGCTCGCTGAACGTCAAGGAATTCGGGCGGATGAGCTAACTTCGGGCAAGCATGTGAGCTTGCTGCGCCAGCTTGATGAGGAAGCGAATGCGTTAGTGACCGCTTATGTGTCAAACAAGGCAATCCCGGACATGTATAAGAGTGAACATCCAGATTGGCTTAAGCAGTTGGAAGCTTCGCTCGAGTATGGTTACGAAGCTTACCTAAGATCATTGCAAAATGAGGAAGCAGAAGGGCTGATGCGGGCACTGGAGGGTCGGTACGTTCCAGCTAAGCTCGCTGGGGACGTGCTTAGAACACCTGAAATATTTCCGACCGGACGCAATCTGTACCAATTCGATCCCCGCTTAGTGCCCAGCCGTACAGCTGCTGAACGAGGGGCGATTGTCGCCGAAAACTCCATACAGCAATATCGCGAGCAGCACGGGGACTACCCGCACACGACGGCGGTCATCCTCTGGGGGATTGAGACGTCGCGCACACAAGGGGAAACCATCGGGCAAATCCTGCATTATATGGGGGTTCGCATTGGCGGGGGAGTCGGAACGTTCCGTACTGAATATGAAGTGATCCCGCTTGCGGAGTTAGGTCGACCGCGCTTGAACGTCATGGTGCATATTACTGGGGTTTTTCGCGATTTGTTTCCGAATTTGCTGGAAGATTTACATGAGCTATTCCGGAAGGTATCCGAGCTGGATGAACCTGATGAGTACAATTGGTTCAAGGCTCATACACGAAGTATTGAGGCGGAACTACTTGCTGCCGGATATGAGGCAAGTCAAGCGCATGACTTAGCGTGCGCCCGCATCTTCGGCCCGGCAGAAGGCGAGTATGGCACGACGGTGACGCGGATGATCGAGACGAAACGATGGAACGAGGAGTCTGAGCTCGGAGCGGCATACACGGACAGCCAGCAGCATGTATACAGCGCACTAGCGCGAGGACAGGCGGAGCCGGAATTGTACCGGTCACATATGCTGGCGGTGGATATCGTGTCGCAAATTCGCAGCAGTCATGAATGGGAAGTAACGGATTCTGACCACTATTATGAGTATTTTGGCGGCTTGGCAAAGTCTGTGGAAGTAATGAAAGGTCGTAAAGCAGACATTCATATTACGGATACGACAAGGGAGCACATCAAGACAGAATCAGCTGAACATGCGATTGCACGCGGAGTAAGGACTCGCTTAACTAACCCGAAATGGATCAACGATCTCTTGAAGCATCCTTATCATGGTGCAAAGGTAATGGCCAGCCGATTCGAGTATGTACTGGGACTTGCAGCCACGACTGGAAAAGTAGAACCTTGGGTATTCGATCGTCTGCATGACGTCTATGTGGCTGATGAAGAGCTTGGTCAGAAGCTGCAGGACAACAACCGCTGGGCTTACCATGCGATGATCGAAACATTGCTGGAAAGCGAGCAGCGAGGGTACTGGACACCGGATGAACAAGTTCTGAATCAGCTGCGGCAAAAATACCTTGAGCTTGAAGGAGAATTAGAAGGGGAATGAGAACAGCTTGAGGCTTAAGCTGAAATCCATTTACATTTTACATTAAGAAATGAGGTGTTAAGCTAGATGATCGAAATGTTACGCAACGAAGCTGCTTGGGAAAAAGCTTGGAAGGACGACCAAACGACAGGTGTAAACTTGATGAAATCAGCAGGGATCGAGCCTAGATTCACTTTTGGCGCCATCGCGGCACAAAACTACAATGAGCAATCGTTCAACGATGAAGGAAGAAGACGGTCAGCACGTATTATCGGCTGGTTGGAAAATCAAGGCGTAAATTTTAATGGCGCCTCTGTCCTTGACATCGGAGCGGCCTCTGGAATATTTTCTATTCCCTTTGCACAAAGAGGAGCAGATGTGACCGCCGTTGAGCCGTCGCTTCCGTTCACAGAACTATTGGCGCACAACAATCAAAAATGGGCCGACGGTAAGGTAAAGATCGTGCGCGCAGCCTTTGAAGATATGGATACGAAGACATTAGGCTGGAACCAAGCTTTTGATTTTGTCTTTGTGTCAATGTGCCCAGCGATCACAGACTGGGAGATGGTGGAGAAAGTGATCAGCTGCGCTCGAAAATTTTGTTATATCAGCTTGGCAGCAGGTCCTAAAGAACACAGCCTCACCCTTGAAATATTACCGCTGTTAAACCATTCATACAACAAGCATCAAAACTCCGAGATGATGTATTTGCTACAGCTGCTTTATCTAAAAGGGTACGCCTTTCATTCACTCGTCACAAAAGAAATGAAAGCCAGGGTTGTGTCTCGTGCGGAAGCCATTCAAGAGGTTTTACATTGGCTTAACTTTTACAATTATCCAGTAGATGAGAATACGCAGGCCATCATTGAAGATTATCTGGATCAAACTTATCCTGGAAAAACGATCCCAATCAAACAAGGAGGGCGCTTCGGCAAAGTGCTCATTCAGTTAGAAGAGCAAAGCATGTTTAATTATTCATGAGGATGAATCAACCAAAGCGCCTACATCCGATGAGTTCCCGCATAAGGGACGCGTTGTACGAAACAATGGCGGTTCCGGAAGAGCGGGAATTTTTGATCCAGATGGGCATGATATTCAGGCGGATGAAGAAAGAGGCGTGTACTTTGATTGTGTTTGCCTTTGAAAAACAACACTTATCATATTAAATGGAATGGTCATTGCGCTTGTTGGCATGTTAAGTGGTTTAGTCGCTTCTTATGAATTGGGTACACCACCCGGCGCTTCCATCACAATAATTTTAATGTTGATTTTTTCAGTCATAACACTTGCAAAGTACATGTTAGATTACTTGAAATTGGATAGACTATTTAATAAAAGTTAAGTCTAGAATGAAATATGCAGAAAATGACAAATCGAGTTTACGCCGTAGATTTGCCATTTTGAAAATAAGCCCATGCATCATACTGAGTAATCACTTCACCTATGGAAAGTTAAACTAAAGTGGAAGGGAGTTAATCATGAAGGAAGTTGATGTTGTTATTATTGGAGGAGGTCCTGCAGGTTTAAGTGCTGGACTTGTGCTAGGACGTGCTAGAAAGAAGACATTGATTATTGATGAGGGCCAACCGCGTAATGCAGTGACTAGAGAGGCTCATGGCTTTTTAACACGTGATGGCATTAGCCCACATGACTTTCGAAATATTGCAAAAGAGCAGCTTCGCACTTATCCATCGGTTTCACATCTGGAAGATATCGTCAAGTTGATAGAAGGGGAAGATGGACAATTTTTGTTGGAAACTGTTTCGGGGGTGAAGATAGCCACTAGAAAACTGCTGTTTGCTATCGGAATGAAGGATCGTGATCTTGGTATACCAGGGTTGGCGGAGGTCTATGGTAAGAGTGCGTTTGTATGCCCGTATTGTGATGGCTGGGAACTAAGGGATCAGCAATTAGTTGTCATAAACAGAGGAGCGACATTAATGCATTTTGTCCCATTGCTTTCTGGGTGGTCGAAGCAGTTAGTAGTTTGTACAAATGGTCTCGATGAATTGAGTGAAGCGGAACGTGAAGAATTGCGCGCACATAATATCCCGGTATTTAATGCACCAATACATTCAATCCAATCAAATCAAGGCATGGTAAGCCATATCAAGCTTGAGGATGGGACGGAAATTTCGTGCACAGGGATTTTCTTCAAGCCGGAATTGGAACTTGGATCGGATTTGCCAGTTGCCCTTGGTTGCCGGATGTTGGATACTGGAATCATTGAAGTCGATGAGTTTGGAAAAACTAGTGTACCTGGTGTTTATGCAGCAGGGGATGCAACTACACACTTACACCAATCTATTGTTGCAGCTGCTTCAGGTGCTGTATCCGCAGCTGCAATAAACGGGGAATTAAATCAAGAAGAATGGCGGAAGAGCAACGTTTGATTGAATAACCATGAACACTTTACGAGCCTTCCTCACCCAAGTATCATGCTCATAGAATAAACTTCAAGGGTGAGGAATAACTATGAGGTCTTCAAGTCTTCAAGACATAATAGGTTAGTCAACTTTATCCTTTATTTTAAGAGAACCCACACCAATAATTGCTCCCAATATCACTAAAATTATACTGGCTATTATTTCATATCCTTGCAATGCATCGATGTAATTGACGAGAAACCAACTTGGTCCCCCGCCTGCCAATCGATTTATGATACCTCCAACTCCCTGAAGCAATAGAAGTAAACTTGCACCGCTTGCAATCTCTTTCATAACGCTACATCTCCTTTTTACATAACGAATATCAAGATAGAACTCCCCTGATGCCAATATTGAATAAAATCGCCCCAATAATTGCCACTCCGACTAATACAGAAGACAACGGAGCTTTTACTAATTTTGATCGCAGTTGTTCAAGCTGATTCATTATCCAGTTTTTACATAGTATAAACACGATCAATAGTAAGATTGAAGGAAGTACCATAATCGCGTTATAGCCAAGTAAAATGCCAATGGACAAACCCGTATGAAACGCTAAACCATCCATTAGTAATATCGAGTAAAAATACGGTAAAGCTGTGGTAAACTCAATCGCAAAGACAATAATACCGAGTATGATCATCGCTCTTATAGACACTTGCGTAGGTAACCATTCCAAAAATCGGGATTCCATTTTTTTCTTAGGCTTATATAAACTAATGAGTACAAAGATGGCTCCAAGAATCGTATAAAACCAACTTGAAATTTGATTGTTAGTCACGCTTTCTATAAAACCAATTATCTGCCCAACTCCTAGGTAAACCAAGATACCCATCATAAAATAGCAAATTTGTGTGGATATTAAAAAAACGATCAAACGCGATGCTGTTTTTTCTTTTTGTATGAGAAGGATATAAGCTGTAATCGCCAATACCCCGGGGCTTAAAATATCAATGACAGCACAGAGCACAATAATGAGGAGTGCTGTTGTGAAATCTATGTTGGTAGGAATTAATGATTCAATGATTTCAATCACCTAAACATCCTCCTTATTTATTTATTTCGCACACTGTGATAAAATAATAATAACACAGTGTGTTAAATAAAACAAGAGGTGATTTGAAGTGCCGAAAATTGTTGATCATGATCATAAAAGGAAGATCATCGCTGAAACGGCTTGGAAAATTATTGAAACCGAAGGTATTGAAAAAGCATCTATCCGCAGAATCGCATCTGAGGCTGGAATGTCTGCCGGAGCATTGAGACATTATTTCTCAAACCAGGATGAGTTACTATTATTTATCATGGATTATTTTCTTGCTCGCGGGAAAGAACGGTCGAAGAATAAATCATGGTCACAAGACTCTTTCATTGCGGTACAGGAAACGTTGTTAGAATTGGTTCCTGTCGATCGGGATAAACAAGCTGAAGCTGGCGTATGGCTGGTTTTCGTCATTCGTTCACTTACAAGTGCAGTTTTGAACACGAAAAAAGATGAACTCATCGAAGGAGAATACATTTTAATGGAGGCACTGCTTGAAATCTTGATAAAGGCAGGCTATGTAAAAAAAGACATAGATATTGAAATCGAAAAATTAAGGCTTTCTGCAGTCATTGAAGGTTTATCCATACATGCTCTATTAAGACCGGATATATTCACCATTGAAAAAACGGAACAAATTATTACTCACCACTTAAAAGAACTTTGCAACCAATAAAAGAGCCAAATGTTATCATCTAAAACCTATTTGCGATTCATCGTGCGAACATGGCTCTTTTTTTGTAAATTAGTAGAATACTTCTTTTGAGATTAACAATCGATAAGAAATACCCGACCTGAAATGTTTTACAAAAGTTAGTTCGGGTTTCATGTTAACAACTCCTATTTTAAACGTACATCTCTAGCACATGCCGCCAAAATACCTCTAAAATGCGGTGGTGGACTATTTTTAGAATAAAAAATGCAATTTTACGAACTTTTATAAAACAAATGGAAACGTCCAATATGTCGTTAGACCTTTCCATGAGTCTCTCAAAACACTTTTACAACAAAAAAACAATAGCATTATTGCGGTTTAAGAAATTTGAATGACATACGATGTGATCGTTTTAATTTTTGCATTTCGCCCAAAACCTCTGAAGTACAAAAAGCAAACCTTTGCTGATCATGGAATGCTTAGGTTCCATTTACTGAACCCGTGTTTCCGTGGGTGATGATGTTGTGGATGTGTAATTGTTGAACTTTTCGATCTTTCATGTGATTCAGTGCTTTTTCAAAATCGGCTTTTCCCCGCTTGATATGAACTCCGATGACTTCCCAAACGATATCATCCGTCACCCAAGCCGTACAAAAGTCTACTTCATATTTGGCAAATGCGATGCTGAGATCTCTAAGTAATTCTTTTTTTTTAGTTAGGGACATCGATGAAGTCGCATTGCATAATACTACGGCCATCGATGCGGTGAGAAGAGGGAAACGCAGATTTAAGCTCTTGAAAGCGAATGAAAATATAAGAAGCACTACTTATGAAAATTACATTTCTGAGCCCCTCTATAGTATCTTATTGTCTTTGTCAGTGGCAGACAGAGCCTTGCTTTACGGAAGAGTGTTGGATGAGAGGTCATACAGGAATTGAGATAAAACATATTGTGAGAATGGTAAAACGTTGCAATAGTCTTGCATTTGATGTGACATGACATAAAATGTTTGTTAAATATGGTTGTGTTGAATTTTTGGATTAAATTTTTCCATATAGCTTTTCCACCAATGTGCTGAAAGGGTAAAAGAACGTGGAGTGTAGTCAATATCTGCTCATCCAGCATCTCCAATCATTTTCATGATACGGGCAAACTCTTCTTGCATTTTCCGAAAGCCGTCGCTCCAGCTTTTTCAATGTTGGGATTGTTGTGGTTAAGTAATAAATAAGAGCTTCCTCCTTACGGTGTGTTATTGGTAAACATCACTGTATCCAGGATGAAGCTCTTTTCCGATGTTCGCTTTTCCAGATCTTAGTCCCACGAAGATTTTACACTAACCCGTTTGTTAGTTTTCGATTACGATTTAATAAAAATTTTAATATTAGCCCCATTTCTTTTTAAATAGTCTCCCCTACTCTATATTAGACGAAAGATAAGGAGGAAAACTACGAATGAAGAAATGGCTATTGGGGCTTGTCATCCTTTTAATAATTGGCTATGCCGTAATCCAAGTTAAACCGGAACCCGATAACAATGAAAATGTGCCGAAAGAAAACCACCAAGTAGAGGATGAAAATCTGGATGAGAATCTTGATGAGGCTCTTAAAGGGGACGGGATTCCGGTACGGATAACAAAGGATCAGGTTTACAAAGGCAATTTGCTGCTGATCAATGAAGTTTATCCCGTACCTCCGGGGACTAACGTATCGGATGCCGTCAATTTGGCAAAAAATCCGGAACTGATAAACGGATACGGGCTCTTGGACAACTCGATCCGATTGACGCCTTTTTTGGCACAAAAATTATCTGTGATGATTGCAGCGGCACATCAGGATGGCATTAACCACTTTATGCTCACCAGCGGCTATCGGGACGAAGCGGAACAGAGCAAGCAATACGAGGAAAACGAGCCCGGCTACGCGTTGCCGGCAGGCTTTAGTGAGCATAACCTCGGTTTGGCGGTGGATATCGGATCAACGCAAGGGAAGATGGAGTCTGCTTCTGAAGGGCTATGGCTGAAAGAGAACGCCTGGAAATACGGCTTTATCTTGCGCTATCCGGAGGACAAAACAGAAATTACAGTGATTCCGTATGAACCATGGCATTATCGTTATGTCGGTTTGCCGCATAGCGCTATTATGTATGAGAACAATTTTGTTCTTGAGGAATATTTGGGATTTTTGAAGGAACGGAAATCGATAAAGACCACGATAAACCACGAAGAGTATTCCATTTACTACTATTCTGTTCTCGAAGATATCACGATTCATGTGCCGGCGGATACCCGCTATGAAATTTCAGGCAACAATATGGATGGTGTTATTGTGACAGTATATTCCGGGCAGGGCGATACTCCAACAAACGATAAACCGGAGAACGATTCATCGACAAGCGATACGCCGACAAACGAGGGGGCTCCAACCGGCAATCGTCCGAACGATAAACCGCAGATTGATACGCCGACTAGCGATACGCCAGCGGACATCGATCCGGCGCTTGAGAAGCCGGAGGGTGCGTTTCAGGAGGATGGGATGCCGGAAGTTAAGAATCCGGAGGTTTCGATACCAAAGGAGGGGAACGGATGAGAGCCGGCTACCGGTTGAAACATTGGGGCGTTCGGCTATTGTTTGCTTTCTACATGTACGCGCTGCTCAAAATTATTTTATTCAAGTTCGGCCGGGTGGATGTTGCGTTTCTATGGGATCAGTTACTGCGAACCGCGACTTATCCGGAATATATCGTTGCCAGACTGCAAGCTGGGAATCTGGTTCCCTTGAAGGAAATTACCAGAGCGCTTGATGCGTTGACTGTACACAGCCTGACGAACCTCTTCGGAAATATTGCGATCTTTGTCCCGTTCGGCATGTTCCTTAATGTTCTTGCGAAGGCCGGAAAGCTGACGTTGGCGGGGACGCTATGGCGCTCCTTGGCGGTAAGTATCGGGCTGGAAAGCGTCCAAGTGTTATTTTCGCTCGGTACGTTTGACGTGGACGATCTTTTTTTAAATTCCATTGGAGGCATGCTCGGCTTCGTCGCTTATAGACTGGGGTCCTGGCTGACGACGCCGGCATCCGCCGTTCCGGGTGCCCCGCGCGCCGTTGTTCTGGCGAAGAAGTTCTGATACGATGTAGTTCAATCATCATATTTACTTGAGGTGGATTATGAAATCGATCACTATTTTAATCGCCGATGACGAACCGGAAATTGCCGATTTGGTAGAACTGCATCTAACCAAAGAGGGTTATCGTTGTGTGAAAGTTTCTGACGGGCTGGCCGCCGTGCAAGCCATTCGGACACAACCGATTGATCTGGCGATTCTCGATATTATGATGCCGAATCTGAACGGCTACGAAGCAACGCAGCTCATTCGGGAAAGTCACCACCTGCCCATTATTTTTTTAAGTGCTAAAGCGACCGATCTTGATAAAATTACAGGACTGGTCAGAGGAGCGGACGATTATGTGACCAAACCGTTCAATCCGATGGAGCTGGTCGCTCGGGTAAATGCGCAATTGCGGCGAGCGTTGCAGTTCAATCCATCGGCGACATCGAACGTTGCCGTTCTGGAGGTGCGCGGTCTGATGATCAATCCCGAACAACGAATGGTACGATTGTATAACAAACCGATTGAGCTAACCCCGAAGGAATTTGACATCTTGTACTTATTGGCCAGCCACCCGAATAAGGTGTTCAGCACGGAGAATATTTTCGAACGTGTATGGGGGGAAGCCTACTACGAAGGCAGCAATACAGTTATGGTGCATATACGCGCGTTGCGGAAGAAGCTCGAAGAAGATAAGCACAAGAACAAATGGATCAAGACGGTCTGGGGAGTGGGATATACGTTCAATGGCTAATAAGATCCGAGGTTTCCGATTTAAAATGATTCAGCTATTTGTTTTAAGTACACTTTGCTCTGGCACGATCACCTTTTTGATCTTTAAAGCACTCCAGTTCTACTATCATACGACGAAATTTGAAGATCCGACGACCAGAATTCGTTATTTCATGCGGGAAATCGGAGACCTCAATTTTTTTCTGATACTTTTTATTCCTCTCTCCTTTTATTTTTTCTTTCTCTTCACGAAACGATATTCGCTTTATTTTCACGAAATATCGCGTGGGATCAATCAACTGGCAAACGGCGATTTCAACAGCCACATCAACATTCGATCGAATGACGAGTTCGAAGATATTGCGCGAGATATCAATCTGGCTAGTGACAAATTAAAGCATGCGCTGGAGAGGGGGGACTTTGCGGAGACCAGCAAAGAACAACTGGTTTTGAATCTGGCACACGATTTGCGAACACCGCTCACTTCTGTTCTGGGCTACCTGGACTTCATACTTCATGATGAAAATCTGACGACAGAACAGATCAAGCGGTATACGGGCATTGCTTACTCCAAGTCACAACGGCTGGAGAAGCTGATCGACGAGCTTTTCGAAATCGCTCGTATGAATTACGGTCAGCTAAAGATGAATAAACAACTGATCGATCTTAGCGAGCTTCTCATCCAATTAAATGAGGAATTATATCCTGCTTTAGAAAGAAGTCACCTGACCACCCGATTGCATGTGACTCCCCATGTGACGATCCGGGGGGATGGAGTTTTATTGGCGCGAGTATTTGAGAATCTCCTTACGAACGCCATTCGTTATGGCAAAGATGGCCAGTATATAGATATTCATTGCAATCTGGAAGCGGGGAACGCAGTAGTTCAAGTGATCAATTACGGTCAACGCATTCCCCCGGAAGAGCTGCCGTATATTTTCGATATGTTTTACACGGTCGATAAAGCGCGTACTGAGCGGGAAGGAAGCTCCGGTATCGGTCTGTTTATTGCGAAAAATATCGTGGAACAGCATCGGGGCACGATCTCAGCGCAAAGCGATCCCGTTCGCACGTTATTTGAAGTTCGTCTCCCGCAAAGCAACGCACCTACAGCGCATCAGTAACTAGGATGTGTCTGGACACTGCGTGATTTCTGTTTTTTCTCCACTTATTCTTCAATCAGTTTTCCCAAATGAAAGCATCAATGGGAGGAAACTGAGAATGAATAAGTGTTTTTTTATGTTCTAAGCGTGTTATCACTGAGACTGCAAACAAAGAGGATCGTCCGTTCAATGTTGGACGGTATTTAATAAAAATTTTATTTTTACCCTACTTATTCTTTAAACTGTTCTTTTTATAGTACTGGTAAGACTGGTTGGAGGAAGCGTAAATGAAGCAACGGTTTTTTAGACAAGATGACGATAGGAAGATCATGAAATGGATGCGCAAGGATGCGGTGGTAGCCTGGCTATTTCTCGCACCGAGCGCTGTTGGATTCGCACTGTTTTACCTTGTTCCATTTATCATGGGAGTATTTTATTCATTTGTAGACAGCCCAGTAGATCGTCATTTTGCGGGTTTGGATAATTACCGCGAGTTGCTTATGAGCGAGTCCTTCCGCAAGGCAGTGACCAATACATTTTATTTTAGCGCGGTTAGCGTTCCGCTTAATCTCACACTGTCGCTAGGTCTTGCGGTACTGCTGAATGCAAATTTATATTTGCAAAAATGGTTGCGGACCGCCTATGTGCTGCCGCTTGTCGTTCCCGTTGCCTCAATTGTGTTCGTCTGGCAATTGTTGTTCGATTGGAACGGATCCGTAAACGCCTGGCTGAGCAGCTTCGGAACTGAACGCGTGGACTGGATGAAGACCGATGCTGCCCGATATGTCATTATTGTCGTCTATTTATGGAAGAACATTGGCTATAACGTCGTTTTATTTTTGGCGGGTTTGCAGCAAATCCCGAAGGATTATTATGAAACCGCGCATGTGGAAGGAGCTGGGCGCTTACGGCAGTTTGGCAGCATCACTCTTGTCTATCTGACTCCCACGATGTTCTTTGTCGTCATTTTGTCGATTATGAACTCGTTTAAAGTATTTCGGGAAACGTATTTAATCGCAGGAGACTATCCGCATGACAGTATCTATATGATGCAACATTATATGAACAACATGTTCACGTCGTTGGATATTCAGAAATTGACAGCCGCGGCGACCATGATGTTCGGTTGTATTCTTTTGATCGTCATCGGTTTGTTTGCGCTTGAACGCCGATATCGGCAGTTCATGGAATAGAGGTGAGAGTCTTTGGATAATTTTCACAAAATCATTCGAAAAATTGGCCTCACAGTCGTGTTGGGCACAATTGCGCTTATGTTTTTATTTCCAATTGTGGTCACGTTCACTAATTCATTCATGACAGCCCAGGAAATCGATATCAATTATGGATCTATCGGACAGATGAATGAAGCGATGAAAGGGGGGAAAAACCGTTATGGAAATTTAAAATTGCTGCCGGATCATGTATCTGTGAAGCAGTATGGCGAAGTGTTGGTGGCAAGTCCCCGATATTTAATGTTGTTTTGGAATTCGGTGTTGTTGGTAGTGCCGATCATCGTTGGGCAAATCTTGGTCTCGGCGTTTGCTGCGTATGCCTTCTCCAAGTTGCAGTTTCGTTACCGAGATCGTCTGTTTATCGTCTATGTCATGACGATGCTCATGCCGTTTCAGGTGACACTAGTGCCGAATTATATTATGGCGGATAAATTGGGGCTGCTGAATAGCCCGAATGCCATTATATGGCCTGGCATTTTCGCAGCTTTCGGTGTTTTTATGCTTCGACAGTTCATGCTACATATTCCGTATGCCTATATTGAAGCGGCGAAGTTGGACGGGGCCGGCCATTTGCGGATTTTCTTCACGATGATTGTTCCTATGGTGAAACCAGGTGTTGCTGCGCTCGTCGTTCTCTTATTTGTTGATTATTGGAACATGGTAGAGCAGCCGCTAATTTTTCTGAACGATCCGTTCAGGCATCCGTTATCTGTGTACTTGTCCAGGATCAATGATGAACCTGGGATCGCTTTTGCGGCATCCGTGCTGTATATGACCCCCATGGTGCTGTTATTTCTTTATGCGGAAACTTATTTCATTAAAGGCATTCAATTATCCGGCATCAAGGGGTAATAGGAGCAATCTTTCCAACGGAATGTTTTAGGAGGAAGAAGACTGAATATGGGGTTAGCAAACGAACAAGTTGATCGCAGACGCAAACGAATGATTCAAATTGCCTTTATAGTTTTTCTAGGATTGTTGTTGCTGCTTACTTTTTTCGGAAATACCATTCAATCATTAACCTTGCCGAAAGTAAGAACGGAACCGCTGACTACAGGAAACTTGACATTTACGATTGAGGGAAGCGGCATATTGGAACCGCTCAAAGAAGCGAGGTTAACGAACCCTGCCGGTTGGAAGGTCCGAAAGATCTTCGTAAAGGAAGGAGACCGTGTGAAAGCGGGGCAAAAGCTAATAGAATATGACAGTACAGCGGCACAACGAGAATTAGAAAATGAAATGGCCAACTTGAAGAAAATGAATATTGAACTGGAAAATCTTCAGGATCAGTTCATTGAGGCAGCACAGGGTGGGGATGAACTTGATACACGAATCGCTAGCCGCGCGATTGAATCGCTAAAACTTGACCTAGACACGCAGGAACGAAACATTAACGAGTTGAGAGACCGTTTGACAAGCGGACAGGAGCTGATCGCTCCGTTCGACGGGATTGTAACCCAATTGAGTGCAGTCGAAGGAATGGCATTTATGGGAGAACCGGATGTTCGAATCTCAAATGATAGCTTGGGCTACAAGTTGGATATTCCCGCCGATTCTACGCTGTTGACCCACTTGGATATATCAGTTGGGACGAAGGTAGAGGTCGAGGTACAAAGCGTTCAGGCACAACAGACCCGTATCCTTGAAGGAACGATTATCGAAATGGTGGATGCAGAGCCGAGAATCGAATCCGTTGATTTGACTGGTCTGAACCGTACGATTCCACGGAAGCTGATACGTATCAACGTCTTCAATGCCGAGCTAAAAGGGGGTGAGCGAGCATGGGTCAATATTGAGAAACGCTCCCGCCAGCAAGGACTGGTTGTTTGGAGTGAGGCCATTCATTATGAGCGTGACGGAATGTTTGTTTATAAAATTGACGAGCAGAGAGGAGCATTGGGCAATGTTTTCGTTGCTCGTAAAGTGCGCATTCAGGTCAGTGAAAGGAATGATCATGAAGCCTTGCTTCTGGCCGACAGTCTCTATGAGGGCGATCTGTTAATTCTGGAAAGCAGCGAGCCTTTACAAGACGGAAACCGTGTTCGTCTGCAATAAGCTAATTTTAACAGGAGGAATTTATTCGATGAAAAAGTGGTCATTTATGGTGTTTATAGGCATTTTATTTCTGTTGGTGAGTGCATGCGCTTCTGAGGGAAGTGATCAATCGGGAAGCCAGAAACCGGTAAATAAAGAGGGGAAAACTATCGTTACGTTGTCTGTCCAACAAGCGAGCTCATTTTATGAAACCGCAGAAAAAAAGTTTGAGGAAAAGTACCCGGATATCGATTTGCAAATTCAGGTTATAGAAGATTATGAACAATACCAAACAACGACAAATACAGCAATACTATCGGGCAAAGGTCCGGATATCTTTGAAGTCAGTGGTCTGCCAACCAAAGATTATGTGAACAAGGACCTTCTCCTGGATATGGAGGAGCTCATGAAGCAAGACGATACACTAAATCATGGCGATTTGCAAATAAATATTTTGGATGCGATAAAATCAAATGATGGTCTGTATGCCATGCCTTTCGGATTCAGCCTGCGAGCGTTTGTAGGTGATGGGGATCTTCTCGGGAACACGAGTATTGACGACCAGAATTGGACTTGGAAGGAGTTTGAAGATATTGCGAAGACGTTAGGCGAGAGCGGTGCGGAACGTCGTTATGCCATGGCGGGGGAAACACCTGATTTCCGCATGCAAGAAATGGTTGTGGACAGGTATTCCGAGTTTGTTGATACCGCGGCGAAAAAGGCATTGTTTGACTCTCCATCGTTCGTAGAAGCAATGCAGCAAATAAAAGATATGTACGATAATCAGGTCATGACTTCAGAACCGGCGGATATAGGCAAGCAAATGTTTTATTCGACCGTTCTGAGATCGCCGGCAGATTTTATCAATGATTTGCATTTTTATTTCTCCAATCCGAAGCTGCTGCAAAAACCGGAACAAAAAGGAGGAACGAGAATTGTTCTCGCCTCCCAGTTCGCCATTCAAGCCCAATCCGCGGTGAAAGAGGAGGCCTGGAAGTTTATTGCCTTCATGCTATCGGAAGAAGGGCAATCGTTGCAAGAAAGACAAGGATTTTCGCTGCTGAAATCTGTGAATGAGAAGCAATTGAACGAGATGCAGGAACAAGTGGAAAACGGAACGTATAAGACGCCAGACGGGAAAGCGCCGAAAGTGACGAATGATGAATTTGCCAAGTTCAAAAAGTTCATTCATACTGCAAATAACCATTCGGCAGCGGATGGCAAGGTAATTTCAATTGTAGGAGAAGAATCTATGGCCTTCTTTAGTGAGCAAAAAACTGCTGAAGAAGTTGCCGAGCTGATCCAGAACAGAGTGACAACCTATTTGAACGAGTAGGAAGCATCTAAATTGAAGTAGCGTATCTTTGGGCGCTACTTTTCAAAATAGCAACATGGAAAAAATTATGCTGTTTTCTTCTGCGGATTTCGTATAAGAAGCTGCGTTGTCCGATTGCACGTGCTCAATAACGTTGATCGCAAGCCAAATTTTTGCATCATTACTTTCGTACCTTGTGTTTTTAAAAATGAGAAAATTAATCAGTGCTTGACAGCTAGTGCCCCTTCAAGCGAATACGTGGAACAGTTTATTTATGGAAAAGTATTCACAAAATACAAAAGGTAAGGTGCTCTCGGAATTGTCCTGAGATCCACGAGAGGAGATCACCCTACCATGAATCTAAGTATAAATGATTCCGAATTCATGAAGCAATTAGCAAATACCGTTTTGTTGTTTATTAAGGACAAACTTGAACTGATCATGCGAGAAGAACTTAGTAACTTCCTGACTGTTGAGCAGCCAAAAACGAGGAATACTCGTAACGTCTTTTATTCCAGAACATTATAGACGCAGTTCGTCAAGAACCATGATCTTCGAGTTCCACGCGATCGGCAAGGTGAGTTTCAAACGGAACTTTTCGAACCGCATCAACGTCGTGACGGGTGGCTTGAGGAAGCCGTTATTCGCATGTACAAAGGCGGAATGAGCACGCGAGATGTTGCGGATTTCATTGAATGTATCATCACCAATACGGTTTTACAAGATGTTCACGCCTGGCAAGAACGCCCTATAATAAAACGGTATTCCATTGTTGTATATTGATGGCATTCGTTTCAGTCTGCTCCGAGATAGCGTGGCCACAGAAGTGATTTATGTCGCGATGGCAATCGATGAAGATGGCTACCGCCAAATCATTGGCTTCCTTGTCGGAGGCAACAAAAGTGCGCATGGATGGAAAGAGTTTCTGCAAGAGATTTACCGGCGCGGAGCAACCGACATCCTCCTGGGCGTTTCCGACGGCCTTCCAGGACTCGAAGAAGCCTTTCACAGCGTGTATCCGAAAGCCGACATTCAGCGTTGTATTGTCCATAAAATGCGCAACATGTTCTCAAAAATCCGAGTCAAAGATAAAACAGAGTTTATGAGTGATCTAAAGAGCGTGTATACAGCGCCATGCTACGAAGATGCCATGCGTCAGTTTCATGCTGTTGAAATGAAGTGGTCGAAATAGTACCCCCGTGAGCTTGCTTCTTGGCGTGTAGATCTTCCGGTACTGCTGACATTTTACAAATATGCTGAAGACATTTGGCAAGCTATCTATACCACTAATGTGATTGAAAGGACAGTAAAAGAAATCCGCAAACGACTGTATCCAATGAACAGCGTATCGAACATCGATGCAGCGGAAAAGTTCGAGTACCTCATCGCTACCGTTTACGACGAACGATGGAACAACGCATCATTCGAGGTTTCGGTATGTAAACGACAAAGGATGTATTTAAGAAAATGTATCGCGAACGGTACGGAGAATAGACAACTCCCGCGCCTTTACTTAGGCTACGCCATTAAAACAATTCATAGAGAATCCCTATAATCCGGATACACAAACTTCTTGACTGTACCTACATATGGATGACGGCTTCTTCAAGCCAACCGTCACGGCGTTGTTAGGGCTCGAACACTTGCGTATGAAACTCTATGAAACTCACCATGGTGATCACGCGGTACTTGAAGGTCGTCAATCTTCCCGTAGCGAGTATCTAGTGTTCGTGAGTAGTATCTGTTACGGGAGTTGCGAACATTCTCTTGTTCAACGTTTAAAAAGTTGGAGATTTCTTCATTCATGATGAGTTCTAATTTTTCTTTGACAACTGTCTTACAAGATATTCAAGTAGATCATTGAATTCTATTTCATGTAAGCTACTCATGAGTAGGGTTCCTTTCTTGGTGGTATAGTCAATCCCGAGAATACCCTACTTTTTTTGTTGTCTGTAAGACTCCAAATTCTGCTACACAAACAATTTTACTTCATCAATGTGTACTTGACAAAACGAACAATATGTTCCGATTCACAATCTGGGCATTGATAGCCATTTTTATTTTTACGTTCCGAAATTCCGTGAAGAACAGTTCCAGTCGAACTTGATACAGTTAGAGCATCGATTAAATATTCTTACAATCGTTATTTCTCTGCTGGATTTAGTTTTTGTATGGCATTAAGAATTTCAGTCGCTCTCACAATCATCACCACCCCTACTATAGTTAGTTTGGAAATAGAACATTTGTTCTGCAAAATCAATTAACAACAACTAACTTTAACAGAGCCTTTCTTAAAAAGCTTCCTGCTTCTTCTGAACTCTCTTGATTAATTCTTCGGGTACCACCAGTTCACTAGCTTCCACCTTCAACGGGATTCTTTCACCTTGTTCAGTTTTCCGTACATGTAAAGCTGGTTACAGACCAAGATGTAATCGCGACAGCATTAAGTGGCCATTTTTAATTTTTTTCGGCAACAGATACATCCCATCTTTTCTGTAACCGAGATTAAACTCTCGGTGCATGCGGATGATGATCTCGAAATACTCACGTTCTTTTCCCTCAAATTGATTCATCATTTTTCGAGCTTTCTAACAAAGCTTAGAACCTCTCTTTGTTGGGATCATTTCTTCCATAATGTGATTACCTCACCATCATTATAGCTCCCGATACCGAAGATTTCTAAACAAAGACCTTTATATCCTCTCCTATTTTTTCGCAGAAAGGTCCGATTTTGGCTTCAAAATGAAAGGGATGATAGAGGGGCATGTCCTCTGCTGTTTTTCCGTAACTTGAAAATTAAATACCATCCATTCCAGTACGTTCCCCGCATATCTAGGAAAGCCAATTTGCAGGTGCGCCATGACCACTCTGCTTGTTTTTCAATCTGTGTTTGAAGTAGCAGGGTGAGAGCGATTTTTGCCCATGCAATAATAAATGGTGGTTCCATTTATGGCGATGACCCATGCGGGGGATAATGATACTTCCGTCCAGCCACAGCTCTGCTTTTAGGCAGATCACGCAATGGGGGCGGCTTGCAGCGATCCTGGGAGAGGTATTCTGACAATACCTATGAGGCCGTTAACCACCGGCCGCTGGAATTGGATTTATGCGATATAACCAAAACAAGGAAGAACAGAGATGCGTATAAGGCGATCGTCCTTTGTCGCATCTCTGTTTAAAATGTAATGAACCAAACGGGGGGGGGTTATGATGAGTCGAAAATTAATCAGATATAGCATGCAAATTGCCATGTTGAAACAATTATTGGCTCTGTCACTGATTTCGGAAAAAGAGTTTACTCTTATCAAAAACAAAACCATGAAGGAATACGATGTTGTTTCAGACCTGACTTCTTGATTCGCACAATTGTTGGTCTGCTTAACTCTTATTACACTGATCGTGATAATAAGACGAAAGGAGCCTTAACAATGGGGTATACAGTTGAAGTAATCAAAGCCAATCGGAAGCTATCAGATCGTGTTGGAGGAAGGCCAGACCGTCTGCGCGTTGCTCCTTATGCCAGAGTGAGTACCGACACGGAAGAACAGTTAAGCAGCTATAAGTCGCAAGTTGCTCACTATACAGATATGGTTAGCCAACGAAACGATTGGATATTGGTGGACATTTACGCGGATGAAGCTATCACGGGAACCCAAGTGAAGAAACGTGATGATTTTCAACGGCTGATAAAGGATTGCATGGATGGCAAAATTGATATGGTTATTACCAAGTCCATTTCAAGGTTTGCCAGAAATACTGTGGACACTTTGAAATATGTTCGCATGTTGAAAGAAAGAAACGTCGCTGTATTTTTTGAGAAAGAGAATATCAACACGCTTACTATGGATGGGGAATTGTTACTAACCATTTTAAGTTCGGTTGCTCAACAAGAGGTTGAGAATATTTCTTCTATTGTAAAAATGGGCTTGAAAATGAAAATGCAACGTGGGGAACTGGTTGGATTTCAAAGCTGCCTTGGATATGACTATGATCCCGTTACCAAACAGATATCGGTAAACGAAGAAGAAGCTAAGATTGTACGCTACATCTTTGAGCGCTATATTTCTGGTGTTGGTGCATACGTGATTGCAAAAGAACTGATGGAATTCGGATATAAGACGAAAAGAGGGAATCCCGAATGGAATGATACAACTGTTCTAGGCATTATTAAGAATGAGAAATATAAAGGTGATCTCCTTCAGGGAAAGACGTTTACTCTCGATCCGATTTCCAAGCGCAGACTTGAAAATCATGGTGAGGAAGATCAATACTACATCAAAAATCATCATGAGCCAATTGTCAGCGAAGAAGTCTTTAACAAGGCACAGGATATATTGCACCGTAGAGGAAAAAATCGCGGGAAGCTTAAACAAGGCAGTAAACGGGAAAAATACAGTAGGAAATTCGCTTTTAGCAGCAAGTTGGAATGTGCGTTCTGTGGTTCCAACTTCTCTCGGCGGAGTTGGAATAGTGGTACATCGCATGAAAAGACAATTTGGCAGTGTACCACTAACACGAAGAAGGGAAAAAGATTTTGTCCGCACAGCAAAGGAATAGAAGAAAAAATTATTGAAGGTGCATTTATTGAAACGTACAAATTAGTTTGTAGTAATCATAAGGATGTGTTAGACGAATTATTAATCAGAATGGAATCCGTATTTAGTGACCAGAGCAATCAAAAACAATTGAACAAAATTATAAATGAAATCCAGGCGATTGAACATAAGCGCTGTAAACTGATCGACTTGCATCTGGAAGAAAAAATAGACCGCCCAACATATGAGCGTAAGTTTGAGGAACTCGAATCCACGTTGACCGAACTGCTCGACAAAAGAGAGGGATTGGAGGAAGCGGCGCAAGAAGAAATCAATATCGAGAAAAGAATTGAACATTTCCGCAAAGTGCTTCAAACGAATGCCATCCTGTCTACATTTGACCGGAATGTGTTTGAGAGCGTCGTTGATAAAGTTATAATTGGAGAGAGCCTTAATGAAGGTAACCCTAATCCTTATAAGCTAACTTTTATCTATAAAACAGGCTTTACGAGCAGCGTTCAAGCCAAGATGGGCAGGCAAAATCGAAAAAAGCCCTCAGTAAATGAAAGGAGTGATTCATGTTCCTATTCCCAACTCAACACATGTGGAGTGCGTGGTAAGGATATATCGGAGTTGAGTCCGTATAATTGTGTAAAATGGTAGTTTACTGAAAATAAAGGGAGCCATAATCCCAATCCCTCAGTTAGAATGATGGTGTCTAGGCAACATTCTTCAGGAGGAGATGCAGATATGGCTCAATACCAGATTAACGTAGATTCTCAACTTTTGCATCAACTTTTCTTAGGAAACACCCAGGATTCCGGTGTTGCAAAATTGCTGGAATCGGTACTGAACCAAATCTTACAGGCGCAGGTGACGGAACAATTGGAGGCACAGCTTTATGAGCGTACCGAAAACCGGCAAGGTTACCGCAACGGCTCATTGTTCAATGTTGGAAATTTCATTCTCTACTTTTTCAGCGCTGGTAACGGGCAAACAGCTCCGTTGTAAACTTTCCGCCACGGATACGCGGCACACTTCTGTGCAGAAGGCGACAGAATTAAAGATCCTATTGTGGCAATTAGAACAACCACCGATATTGATGCTATGAATTTTTTATTCTTTAGTATGGTCAAGTAAAATATCACCTCTTACGGTTACAATACTAAGATAAAACTACTTGGGCATTTTCATGAAATGCATAGAAGTCCCATCATTCTTACTCAGATATAGAGTATAAATTTGCCCATTTTCAGCAATACCATCATCAATCGGTTTTTTATCCTTTGAGAATACAAGCCACCCCTCCCATGTTCCTGTTTCATGCATAGGGAAAATATTCAAATCATCTTTGGTATATGCGCCTTGGGCCTCTATCATAGATACGAACTGACGCACACTCTCATTTTGTCGTGGACGAACTTTTTCATTAACCAATGTTGCCCTAAATGCGTAGAGATAGCTCTGATTAATGTTTCCATGACGCTGCCTCACTTTCAAATCATCCTTGAACATTTTATAATACGCGCTGTCCGGTTTAGACATATCAACGATGATAAGCTGATGAACCGTAAACTTTAAGCCGTCGCCTACATATGTGGTGTATGGGAAATCAATAGGTTCAGCACCAAAAACCGTATTCAAATTCGTACCACGATAAGCCACTTCCGCATAGTTCAAAGCGTTCTTATCCGTTTGTAATGTCTCACCACGATTCACTTTTAATATCCGGTCGATGATGGTAACGGCCTGTGCCCGATTTGTCGTAGTATCGGGGGCCAACTCACCGTTCCCCATGCCTGTAATGAGTCCCTTGCCCGTTGCCTTATACATCATTTCGTTGTCGGTCGAAAACGATTCACCAAGGCCACGAACAGCGATCCGCGCCAGTTCTTTGCGCGTCATTGGCTTATCCAATTCGGAACGGCTAAAATCGACTTCCTTATAAAGCCCTTTTTGCAAAGCAACGTCCACATAAGGGTCATACCAGTTTGCTGCACTTTCATTAATGTTTACGTCATAGTTTAACGCCACCGCGGCCATTTTTAAAAACTGTGCGCGTGTAACCATATCTCCAGGCTTAAACGTTCCATCAGGAAATCCACTGACATAGCCCTGAGCCACTGCATCAGCAATTGGGGACCACTCATACCCGGCAAGATCTTTTAACGGTGCTGCAACCTTTTGCGTGGTTTCCTGGACTGTACCTGTTGAATCATTGGCGTTTGCATTGCAAGCAGATGTAAGCAACATCGTCGCGGAAAGCATTAAAATAAATGTTCGTTTCATATTAGAACCTCCTCTATAATTTCCTTATTGATTGACGACTTTCTTGGTATTAAGGTAATTTTTACCGTTTAGCCTATCTTCGAGCATTGAATTTGCTCGAATTTCAAGACGTTGGCAGCAACTGCATTTATATATTAAAAACAGTTCTGTATCAGCTTGATAAAGATCATCTTCCTCAAAACGATGTACCTTTTCGATGCTACTAACAGAAATGCTCGTTGATTTCCCAATCAACTCCATTATGCCATTACATTGGTTACAATCCTCTTTCATGAATATCCCCATGCATATAACCCCCTAACGTTCTCTAAAAGTATGTGCTGCGGTACGAAATACCTCGGTAGGATTGCTCTTATGGTTGAAAATCGTGGTTTCCCTAAATTAATTGTGACAACAACGGTTGGATTCGTAATGACCTCTGTAAAATAACTTGATTCATGAGTATACAAATAAGGATAAATAGTATTAGAATCATCGAAAAATTCTATTTTGTAGGTAATGGTATCAGTCCAATATGTGTTTAAGGACGGTTTGAATGCATTATCAAGTTCCAACCTTTTTTTCAAAATGTACTCAGCAGCTTTAATCCCTTCTTGTTGATTAAAAACATATTTCCCCTCAGAATATTCAATTGGCATAAAATACTGAGCCGCTGCAGCCGCTACTTCTTCTGCGTCAAATTTCGCTTTCAACATATATCGCTCATAACGGTTGTATTGATCTTGATATGCGGTAAACCAGGCACTTATAAAAATGAGCAGAACACCAATAAGAAATTTCATCATGGCATAAGTGCCTCGCTGGCCACTTCACCTTTAATGGTATAGGTCATTTGATTGTCAATATCTGACACACCCATGAACCTATTGATTGCAATGAGTCTCTTAATCGGCAGCTAAAACCAGTTTACGTAATATTTATTTATTGGAAAACGTTATTGTTCCAAGAACATATATCGCACCAGCCGAAGAAAAAGTGAGTCCACTAAGAGTGATTATAGATGCTAAGTGGGAAGATCACAAAATTGTCGCTAAACTTAAAGTTAGAGTTTATGATGACTCTTTTCGAACGTTGAAACTTTAGAAATTAAATTATCTTAACACAGTGAATAAATTGTTTTTAGTAAAGGATGTTCAGGTAGGTTATGTGGGTTTTGTTTATTTTTCAGTTTATACTAATATTGTCACGCTAAAAGATATAATAAGAATTCATCATATCCATATAAAAAGTACAAGTAGAGGCATTAGATACGGTACATATGTAATAAACCATCTAAAGAGTAACATAACCCAAAAACTGCTTAAATTAGAACTTGAAACACACCGAACTAATATTGACGCAAGAACGTTTTATTTGAAGAAGGGATTTATAGAAGAAAATGAGCTGATTATGTATCATACATAATGGAAGTTCAGTTTGGATAGTGGAATAAGTCTGTGTGTAATTGAAAAATTAATAGAGGATGATTAATTTTGAGATTTGAAGAAGAATATTGGATCGGCTACACTAAGTTGGACAGAAAAAATAAGGGCTTGTAGAATAAACCTATCATCCTAAGGAGCGGATCTCTACAATGCCAAAACACCAACGACGTACCTTTACCTCAGAATTTAAAAAACAAATGGTGGA